>JAFEDP010000226.1 GCA_018241545.1 Pseudomonadota bacterium | reverse complement strand
CGGAGCACGGCGAGTCGCCGTCGCTGATCGCGACCGAGGTGCTGCTCAGCACCGACCCGGCCGTGCCGGAACCGCTGCCGCCGACGACCGCCGCGCCGACGAGCAGCTCGCGGCCCTCGACCCAGGCGGTGAGCCGCGGCGCGGCCACCCGCGCCACGGCGAGCGCCGCCACCGCGAGGCTCGAGACGCCGACCGCGAGTCCCATGACGCGCGAGGCGACGCGCGCCAGCGCATCGCTGCGCTCGATCAGGCGCGCGATCAGCAGCCCGTTGGCGCCGTCCGTCAGCAGCATGCCGGCGAGGAAGGTCGAGCCCAGCAGCAGGGCGTTCGCGACCCCGCCGAAGCGGCTGCCGGCGACCGCGAACAGCGCGGTCTGGCTGATCGTGTCGAACGACAGCGCGAACAGCGCGCCGACCAGCAGCACCGCCGCCGGCCGCTCGACGCGCGTGAGGCGCCCGAGGAAGCGGCCCTTGATCCCGACCGGCGCGACGATCGCGCCGGGCGCGGCGGCAAACACGGCGCGCAGGTTGACGATGCCGAGCAGCGTCAGGAAGAACACCGACACCCACAGCCCGCTGGCCTCGAGCCAGCCCGGCGTGCGCCAGTGCTCGGACCACAGCCCCACCGCGGCGGCGATCGCGACCACCACGGCGCCGTGGCCGAGCGAGAACAGCGCCCCCGAGTAGCGCGCGTGCGCGGCGCCGCGGCGGCTGCCGACGCGCGTCAGCCCGTCGATCGTCGCCAGGTGGTCCGCATCGAGCCCGTGCCGGGCGCCGAGCAGGAACACGACGAGCGTGAGCGCGCTGAAGTCGGTGGGCAGGGACGACACGCGGGCCCCGGTATGAGGATTTCGCCGGGTTTCATACTACCGCCGGCGGCGCGCCCGCGACCCCCGGTTTTCCGCAGCGCTCAGTAGCGCGGCTTCAGGTGCACGTGCGGCTCGCGCCCCGGGGCGAACGGCACGTGGGTGTGCCGCCCGGACGGCTCGACGCTGACGAGGTTCAGGGCGCCGTGGCGCACGCCGGGCTCCGCCGTCAGGCGGCCGGCGAGCTCGCGCACCGCCGCCGTGGGGCCGCTCAGCACCACGCACTCGAGGCAGTTCTCGTGGTCGAGGTGCACGTGCAGGCTCGCGACGGTCAGGTCGTGGTGCGCGTGCTGGTGCCCGGCGAGGCGCTCGGTCAGCTCGCGCGCGTGGTGGTTGTAGACGTAGGACAGGCTCGCGACGCAGTGGCCGCCGCTCGCCTGCAGGCGCTCCTGCTCGAGCCGCGCCCGGATCAGGTCGCGCACCGCCTCGCTGCGGTTGGCGTGGCCGCGCGCGGCGATGAAGGCGTCGAAGTCCCGCGCCAGCTCGTCGTCGAGCGAGATCGTGAAGCGTTCCATCGGATCCTCCCGGCGTGGCGCGCCCGCGCCGCGGCGCTCAGTCGGCGAAGTAGCCCGCCAGGTACTCGCGGAACGGCGGCTGCGGCGCGGCCTCGAGGCGCGCCTGGGCCTCGAGCGAGGCCTCGGCCTCGGCGGCGAACTCGGCGGTGCGCGCCTCGTTCGGCGGGTGCAGCTCGGTGAAGTACGCCTTGTAGGTGCGCGACATCCTGAGCGCGATGTCGAAGAACGACTCGCCGCTGTCGCGCATCTCCTTGAGCAGCCGCGCCGAGGGCGTCGCCTCGACGTCGGCGAGCTTCTGCGTCTGCACCGCGAGCGCGGTGGCGTACGGGCGCGATGCGTCGCCGTGGTCGAGGAGCTCGCAGGCGCCCTGCATCGCGTCGAGGATCTCGCGCGCCCAGGTGCGCATGTCGGCGTCGCGCCCGTCGAAGCGCAGCGCGAGCCCCGGCTCGCGGCCGCGGCGCGCGACCGTGACGTGGTTGCGGTCGAGCGCCAGCTGCTCCGCGGGCTCGAGCGGCGGGCTCGGCGCCAGCGCGCAGAACGCCGCGAAGGCCTCGAGGAAGCGCAGCTTGTTCTGGTTGACACCGACCGGGTCGAGGGCACTGACGTCGAGCGAGCGCATCTCGACGTACTCGACGCCGGCGCGCTTGAGCGCCTTGGTGGGCCGCTCGCCCGAGCGCGCGACGCGCTTCGGCCGGATGAAGGCGTAGTACTCGTTCTCGATCTGCAGCCGGTTGGCGTTGAGCTGGCGCCACTCGCCGTCGACCTCGACGCCGAGGCGCTGGTACTCGGGATAGGGCGTCGTGATCGCTTCCGACAGGTCGCGCACGTAGCCGTCGAGCGAGTTGACCGAGATCGTGACGCCGGCCTGGCTCTTGTTGCGGTAGCCGAGGTCGCTCATGCGCAGCGAGGTCGCGTACGGGCCGTACAGCGTGCCGCGGCCGAGGTCGTCGAGGCCGTGGTCGCTGCGGCCGGCGACGAACGAGCGGCACACGGCCGGCGAGACCCCGAACAGGTAGTGGACGATCCAGCCGTGGCGGCGGTAGTTGCGCAGCAGGCCGAAGTAGGTGTCGGAGACGAAGCCCTGGCCCGCGTCGCGCACGCCGAGCACGTCCGCGAGCACCGGCCAGAAGGCCGGCGGGAACGAGTAGTTGAAGTGCACGCCCGAGATCGCCTGCATGATCCGCCCGTAGCGCAGGCCGAGGCCGTGGCGGTACACGGTCTTCATGCGCCCGACGTTGGAGCGGCCGTACTGCGCGATCGGGATGCTGGCGTCGCCGTCGAGGCGGCACGGCATGCTGGTGCACCACAGCAGCTCGTCGTCGAGCTGGCGGTAGATGAACTGGTGCAGGTCGGTCAGGTACTGCAGCAGCTCCCAGCTCGTCGTGAACGTCGGCGTGACGAGCTCGATCAGCGCCTCGGAGTAGTCCGTGGTCACGTGCTCGTGCGTCAGCGCCGAGCCGAGCGCGCGCGGGTGCGGACGCTGCGAGACCCGTCCCTCGGGGGTCACGCGCAGCGACTCCTTCTCGACGCCCTTGAGCCCGTCGAGCAGCACGCCGCGCTCGCCGGAGTTGATCAGTCCGGCGAGGTGGCGCTCGTAGCGGCGGTCGATGCGGGGTGCTGGCACGCGGCCCTCGCGAGGCAAAGGGCGGCCATTGTAATGGAAGCGGGCGGCGCGCTCAGGGCAGCTCGGCGACGGCCTCGATGGCGACCAGGAAGCCCGGGTCGACCAGCCGGCGGACCTCCACCCAGGTGGTGGCCGGGCGCTGGCGCTCCGGGTAGAAGCGCAGGCGCCGGTCGGCGACCTTCAGCAGGGCCTCCATGTCGGTCGTGTAGATCCGCTCCATGACGACCTGCGGGAAGTCGCCGCCCTCGGCCTTCAGCGTCGCGCCGAGGTTGGCGTACACCGCATCGAGCTGCGCCGCCATGTCGCCCGGGCCGATCAGCTTGCCCTCCCCGTCCACCGCGACGGTCGCGGAGATGTAGACGGTGCGGCCGATCTTGATGGCCTGCGAGTAGCCGAACCCCTGCTCGAAGGGGTTCAGGTGGAAGGGCTCGGGGATGCGGGCCGGCGGCGGCGGCGGCTCGCCCTCGCTGCAGCCGGCGAGCACCGCGATGGCGGCGAGCGCCGCCAGCGGCCACCGCGCGCTAAGCTTCCTCGATGCCCCCGCTCGCGCCTCGTCCATCGCCTCTCCCTTGGCGCCGCCGCCTGCCGGTGGCGCTCATCGCCCTCGCCGGCGCGCTCGCGCCGCCCGCCCGGGGCGGCGACAGTTTCTACTGCGGCAGCCGGGTCGTCACCACCGGATTGTCCGACACCGACGTGCGGGCCGCCTGCGGCGATCCCGACGAGCTCAGCCGCGAGCGCATCTTGCGCCGCCCGACCGTCTGGCGCCAAGGCCGCCCGATCGTCGTCGGCAGCGAGGAGGTCGAGGTGCCGGTCGAGCGTTGGCGCTACGACTTCGGTCCCAACCGGCTGATGGTGGCGCTGCGCTTCGAGGACGGGGTGCTCACCGAGATCCGCAGCCTCGGCTACGGCCACGCCCGCTAGGCGCGCCGCGCGGCCGCGAACTCGACGCGCGCGCGCGTGCCGCGCCCGCCCTGGCCGCCGTGCAGCTCGAAGCGCGCGCCGTGCAGCGCGACGATGTCGCTGACGATGGCGAGCCCGAGCCCGGAGCCGGTGCCCGGCGCGCCGGCGGCGCGGTGGAAGCGCTCGAGCACCCGCGGCCGCTCCGCGGCCGGGATGCCCGGGCCGTCGTCCTCGACCTCGAGGAACGCCCCGCCCTCGAGCGGCCCGCAGCGCAGCGTCACGACCCCGCCGGCCTGCGTGTAGTTGAGCGCGTTGTCGAGCAGGTTGCCGATCAGCTCGCGCAGCAGCCACTCGATGCCGCGCACGCGCACCGGGTGCGCGTCGGCGCCGAGGTCGATGCGCTTCGCGAGCGCGCGATCGAGGTGCTGCGTGACCGCCGCCTCGACGAGCTCGGGCAGGTCGATCTCGGTGAAGTCGCGCTCGAGCGTCGCCGCGCCCTCGGCGCGCGCCAGCGTCAGCAGCTGGTGCGCGGTGTGCGCGAGGCGCTTGAGCCCCTCGCGCACCGAGCGCACCCGGTCGCGCACCGGCAGCGCGTCGGCCTCGCGCTCGAGCAGCTCGAGCTGCGCCTGCATGCCGGCCAGCGGCGTGCGCAGCTGGTGCGCCGCGTCGGTCACGAACTTCTGCTGCGACTCGGCGGCCGCGCGCACGCGCGCCAGCAGCGCGTTGAGCGCCGCGACCAGCGGCTGCAGCTCGTGCGGCACGCGCCGTTCGTCGAGCGGCTCGAGGCCGGTGGCCGGGCGGCGCGCGATCTCGTCGCGGAACTCCTGCAGCGGCCGCAGCCCCTGGCGCACGCCGATCAGCACGAACGCGACCACCGCGACCAGCTGCAGCGTGTCGAGCGTCAGGGTGGCGGTCACGAGCGGCCGGGTCGCGTCCTCGCGGTCGCCGAGCGGCTCGGCGACCACGAGCGCGTAGCGCGCGCTGCCGGAGTCGAAGCGGTACCAGGCGAGCCGCAGCCGCTCGCCGCTCGGCAGCGCCGTGGTCGCGAAGCTGAAGCCCGCCGGCAGCGCGGCACGCACGTCCGGCGGCGGCGGCAGCCGCGCATCGCCGCTCACCAGGCGGCCGTCGGCGGCGAACAGCGCGTAGCGTGGCCGCGAGCCCTGCGCCTCCGTGAGCTCGTGCGCGACCGCGGCCGGGAGCTCGAGCGTCACGCGCCCGCCCGGCGCCTCGCGCACGTAGGCGGCGAACACCATCGCCGCGTCCGCCAGCGAGCGGTCGAAGGTGGTCCGCATCGGGCCGACCACGACCAGGTAGTCGAACAGGAGCGCGAGCAGGAACAGCCCGCCGAGCGGCACCAGCAGCAGCGTCAGCAGCCGCCGCGCCA
>JAFEDP010000225.1 GCA_018241545.1 Pseudomonadota bacterium | reverse complement strand
TTCGCGAGCTCTTCCGCGAGCTCGTCGAGACCGACACCACCCACTCCAATGGCAGCTGCACGCTCGCCGCCGAGCGCATGGCCGCGCGCCTGCGCGCCGCGGGACTGCCGGATGGCGACCTGCACCGCTTCGACGTGCCCGGCTACCCCAAGGACGGCGGCCTGGTCGCCGTCTATCCCGGGCGCGATCCGAAAGCGCCGGCGGTGCTGCTGCTCGCGCACCTCGACGTCGTCGAGGCGCGCCGCGAGGACTGGACGCGCGACCCGTTCAAGCTGGTCGAGGAGCACGGCGAGTTCTACGGACGCGGCGTCAGCGACGACAAGTCCATGGCCGCCATCTTCGTCGACCTCTTGGCGCGCTTCGCCGACGAGCACTACCGGCCGCGGCGCACGGTCAAGCTGGCGCTGACCTGCGGCGAGGAGTCGGGGGCGCGCATCGACACCGCGCAGTGGCTGGTCGAGCACGAGCGCCGGCTGATCGACGCGGGCATCGCCATCAACGAGTTCGCGCGCGGCGAGCTCGACGCGCAGGGCCGGCGGGTGGCGCTCGAGATCCAGGCCGGCGAGAAGACCGCGCAGACCTACCGGCTCGAGGTCACGAACCCGGGCGGCCACAGCTCGCGCCCGCGCCGCGACAACGCGATCTACGCGCTCGCCGGCGCGCTCAAGCGCATCGAGGCGTACGAGTTCCCGGCCGAGTTCAACGACACGACCCGCGCCTACTTCGCGGGGCTCGCACGCATCGAGGCGGCGGCCGGGGAGGCGGAGCTCGCCCGGGCGATGACCGCGCTCGCCCGCGACCCGGGCGATGCCGCCTCCATCGCGCGCGTCGCCGCCGCGGACCCGAGCTGGAACGCCATGCTGCGCACCACCTGCGTCGCGACCACGGTCGAGGCGGGCCACGCGCTCAACGCGCTGCCGCAGCGCGCCGTGGCGCACGTCAACTGCCGGATCTTCCCGGGTACGACCGCCGAGTCGGTACGCGGGCGCCTCGAGCAGGTGGTGTCGGACCCGGCGGTGACGGTGAGCGCGCTCGCCGCCGGCAAGCCCGCCTCGTCGCCGCCGCCGCTGACGGCTTCGGTGCTCGGCCCCGTCGAGCGGCTCGCCGCCGAGTTCTGGCCGGGCGTCCCGGTGCTGCCGGTGCTGCAGGCGGGCGCCACCGACGGGGTGTACCTCACCGCCGCCGGCATCCCGACCTACGGCATCGAGCCGATCTTCGTCGGGCCGGACCTCGGCAACATCCACGGGCTCAACGAGCACGTCGGCGTCGACTCGCTCCTCGAGGGCCGCGAGTTCCTGTACCGGCTGGTGCGGATCTACGCCGAGGCGCGCTGAGCGGGCCGCACGCGACGGTTTTCAACGAGGAATCGGCTTAGATAAGTCTTCTAACGAATTGATTTAACAATGATCGACTGACTGCGTGGCCGAGCGGGGCGCGGGACGGCCGGCGGCCCGGCCGAGGCCCCTCGTCCGGCGCGGCGTCCGCGGGCAGAATCGGCAGACAGCCCGGGCGCGCGACGGGATGACAGGGGCCGCGTGCGCCGCCGGGACGAGGCGGGATCCGAAGGGCCGACCGGCCCAGGGGGGGTTCGATGCGCAGCGTCGATGCGATCCTGAAAGGCAAGGGCGCGGAGATCTACTCGGTCGCGCCGGACGATCCGATCCTGGCCGCCCTCAAGCAGATGGCGGAGAAGCACTGCGGCGCGCTCGCGGTCATGCGCGGGCCGCAGCTGGTCGGCATCTTCTCCGAGCGCGACTACGCCCGGAAGGTCGTGCTGGCCGGCCGCTCCTCGGCGGACACGCCGGTGTCCCAGGTCATGTCGAGCCCGGTGACGACCGTGACCCGCGAGGCGACCGTGAACGACTGCCTCGCGCTCATGACCGAGCGGCGCATCCGGCACCTGCCGGTCGTCGAGGGCGGGCGGGTGTGCGGGATGCTGTCGATCGGGGACCTGGTCAAGGCGGTCATCGACGACCAGCGCCACCAGATCGAGGACCTGGAGCGCTTCATCCGCAGCTGAGGCCCTTCGGTTACGCGAAACCCGATCTCGTATAGCGGAACTGTCAGGGGGGTTCCTTAAGGTATAGTTCGGCCTCGATTTTTTGCCCCCCCTCGGGCTTTAAGGGTTCAGCGTGGCGGAGACCGACAGCGCGGCACTCGAGGCGCGCGACCTGCACCTGTGGCGCGGCAGCAAGCACGTGCTGCGCGGGCTGTCGTTCACGGCCTCGGCCGGGCACCTGCTGCACGTGCGCGGCCCCAACGGCTGCGGCAAGACCTCGCTGCTGCGCACGCTGGCGGGCTTCCTGTGGCCGGAGGAGGGCGCGCTCTACTGGGAGGGCCGGCCGGTCACCGAGGACCGCGACGGGTACGCCGCGGCACTCGCCTACCTGGGCCACGAGAACGCGATGAAGGCCGACCTGTCGCCGCTCGAGAACCTGCGCTACGCCACCGACGTGCGCCACCCGACCGAGCGGCGCACCATCGAGTCGGTGCTCGAGCGCCTCGGCGTCGGCCCGCAGCGCGACCTGCCGTTCCGGGCGCTGTCGGCCGGCCAGCGGCGCCGGGTCGCGATGGCGCGGGTCCTGCTCGCGCGCGCCCGGCTGTGGCTGCTCGATGAGCCGTTCACCAACCTCGACGTCGCCGGGGTGCGCGACCTGTCGGCGGTGGTCGCCGACCACGCCCGCCAGGGCGGCATCGCGATCCTGACCGCGCACTCCGAGCTCGACCTGCCGGGCAGCGAGCTGCGGCGCCTGGAGCTCGAGTGACGACGCTGACCACCAGCCTGCCGCGCGCCGCCTGGCTCGTGCTCGAGCGCGACCTCAGGCTCGCGTTCCGCCGCTGGGAGCAGGTCACGCACCCGGTGATGTTCTTCCTGATGGTCGCGACGCTGTTCCCGCTCGCGCTCAGCCCCGAGCCCGCCCTGCTGCGCACCATCGCCCCGGGCGTGGTGTGGGTCGGGGCCCTGCTGTCGGCGCTGCTCGCGCTCGAGTCGCTGTTCCGCGCCGACCTCGAGGACGGCACGCTCGAGCAGCTGACGCTCTCCGGGCAGCCGCTCGCCTGGCTGCTGCTCGCCAAGACCCTGGCGCACTGGCTGCTGTCGGGCCTGCCGCTCGTGGTGGCGGCGCCCCTGATCGCGGCCGGGCTCGCGGCGCCCGGCGAGGCGGTGGGCACGCTGATGCTGTCGCTCGCGCTCGGCACCGGTGTGCTGAGCTTCATCGGCTCGGTGGGCGCCGCGCTCACGCTCGGCTCGCGCCGCGGCAGCGTGCTGCTGTCGCTGCTGGTGCTGCCGCTCGCGATGCCGGTGCTGATCTTCGGTGCGCGCGCCACCGACCAGGCCATGCGCGGCGAGGTCGCCGACGGGCCGCTGTGGCTGCTCGCGGCCATGCTGATCCTGTCGGCGACGCTGTCGCCGCTCGCGACCGCGGCCGCGGTGCGCGTCAGTCTCGAATAGGCACGGAGTGGGCAAAGACGTGGGTACCTGGACCTGGTTTCACAAGCTGGCCTCGCCGCCGCACTTCTACCGGATCGCCGGCCGGATGATCCCGTGGTTCGCGGTGCCGGCGGCGATCCTGATCGTGGCGAGCACGTACGGCGGCCTCGTGATGGCGCCGGCCGACTACCAGCAGAAGGACGCCTTCCGCATCATCTACGTGCACGTGCCGGCCGCGTGGCTGTCGCTGATGTGCTACATGACGATGGCCAGCGCCGCCGCCGTCGGCCTCATCTGGCGCATCAAGCTCGCGCACGCGCTCGCGGCCGCCTCGGCCCCGATCGGCGCGTCGTTCACGCTGGTGACGCTGGTGGCGGGCTCGCTGTGGGGCAAGCCGATGTGGGGCACCTGGTGGACCTGGGACGCGCGCCTCACGTCCGAGCTCATCCTGCTGTTCCTGTACCTCGGCTACATGGCGCTGCGCTCGGCGTTCGACGACCTGACCCGGGCCGACCGGGCGAGCGCGGTGCTCGCGCTCGTCGGCGTCGTCAACGTGCCGATCATCCACTTCTCGGTGGTGTGGTGGAACTCGCTGCACCAGGGCTCGACGGTCCTGCGCAAGGGCGGCCCGGCGATGCCGGCCGAGATGCTCTGGCCGCTGCTCGTCGGGGCGCTCGGCTACACGTTCCTGTACGCGGCGCTGGCCTGCATCCGGGTACGCGGCGAGGTGCTGATCCGCGAGCGCAACGCCTCCTGGCTCAAGGAACTCGAGGCGGCCTGACCAGTCCTTAGGAAGATCCCGATGGAACACTTTCTCAGCATGGGCGGCTACGGCCCCTACATCTGGTCGGCCTACGGCTTCGGCGCCGTGGTCGCCCTCTGGAACATCTGGTCGGCCCTGCACCTGCAGCGCGAGGCGCTCGAGCGCGCGCGCCGCCGGCTCGCGATGGGCCGCAGCGAGGAGAACGACCATGGCACGCGCTGACACCCGGGAGGCCGCATGACCCCGCGCCGCAAACGTCTCTACACCGTCCTCGGCATCCTCGGCGGCGTCGGCCTGGCGACGCTGGTGGCGGTCAAGGCCTTCGACAACAACCTGTCGTACTTCTACGACCCGTCGCAGGTGGCGACCGGCAAGGCGCCCGGCGACAAGAGCTTCCGCATCGGCGGCATGGTCACGCAGGGCAGCCTCAAGCGCACGCCGGGCTCGCTCGAGGTGAGCTTCACGCTCACCGACTTCGCCAACACCGTGCCGGTGAGCTACACCGGCCTGCTGCCGGACCTGTTCCGCGAGGGGCAGGGGATCATCGCCCACGGCCGCCTGCAGGGCGGGGTGTTCGTGGCCGACGAGGTGCTCGCCAAGCACGACGAGAAGTACACGCCGCCGGAGGTCGCGAAGTCCATGAAGAAGATGCAGCCGCCGGCGGGGGACAAGACGTGATCCCGGAGCTCGGGACACTGGCGCTGACGATCGCGCTGCTGCTCGCGATCGCGCAGACGTTCTTCGGCCTGGCCGGCGCGCACAAGAACCGCGCCTCGTGGATCGCGGCGACCACGCCCGCGGTCGCGGGCGTGTGGGTGTTCGTGACGCTGGCGTTCGGCATCCTCGCCTACTCGCTCGTGGTGCACGACTTCTCGGTGCAGTACGTCGCCAACAACTCCAACACCGAGCTGCCGCTCATCTACCGGATCGCGGCGGCGTGGGGCGCGCACGAGGGCTCGCTCCTGCTGTGGATCGAGCTGCTCGCGACCTGGGCGCTGCTGGTCGCGGCGCTGTCGGGCCAGCTGCCGGTGGCGTTCCGGGCGCGCGTGCTCGGCGTGCTCGGCCTCGTGGGCGTGGGCTTCCTGCTGTTCACGCTCTTCACCTCGAG
>JAFEDP010000224.1 GCA_018241545.1 Pseudomonadota bacterium | reverse complement strand
GGGGTGTCGCAAAATATTGCGATCCAGTGGGGAAGCGCAAGGGCGGAATTCGACCCATCGTCCCTGAGGGCGGTCAATCATCCTTATAAAACCTAATGTTGCGTTGCGTTCGAGGGCGGGTGGCTGCCGGGACGCCCCTGAGCAGCGATGAAAAAAAATGCAAATATGCTTGCGCTGAGGCCGGGGGGCGGCACTAGAATCCGGCGCTGGCAATCGGGGAGGGCGAACGTTGGGCTCGCGACAGGTCACGAGGCTGGAGGATCTGGCGCGCCTCGCGGGCGTGTCGATCACGACCGTGTCGCGCGCCCTCAACGACAGCCCGGCCGTCAACCAGCAGACCAAGCAGCGTATCTGGAAGCTCGCGCGCGAGCACGACTATCCGTTCCGCGGCTACATGCCCTCGGGGCCCACGACCGCCGCGGCCTCGGTCGCGATCGTGATCCCGCGCCCGCAGGGGCGCGAGGCGCGCCTGTCGGACCCGTTCGTCCTCGAGCTCGTCGCCGGCATCGGCGAGGCCGCGCGCCAGCGCGGCTGCGACTTCGTGGTCTCGCACGTCGCGCCGACCGACTACGCGGACCTGACCGAGCTGATGGCGACCAACCGCCTCAACGGCATCATCTTCCTCGGCCAGAGCTCGCTGCACGCCGCCTTCAATCGCCTGGCCGAGACCGAGACCCGCTTCGCCGTGTGGGGCGCGCAGATGCCGACGCAGGCCTACTGCTCGGTCGGCAGCGACAACCCGCTCGGCGGCAAGCGCGCGACGCTCCACCTCGCGCGGCTCGGGCGGCGGCGCATCGTGTTCCTCGGCGACACCGAGGCGCCCGAGGCGATGCAGCGCCACCAGGGCTACCTCGAGGGCCTCGCCCAGGCGGGCCTCGCCGCCGACCCGCAGCTCGTCGTGCCGACGCACTTCGAGATCGAGGCGGGCGAGTCGGCGGTCGATGCGCTGATCGCGCGGCGCATCACCTTCGACGGCGTGGTGGCGGCGAGCGACCTGATCGCGCTCGGCGCCGTCCGCGCGCTGCTGCGCGCCGGGCGCTCGGTGCCAGGCGACGTCTCGGTCGTCGGCTACGACGACGTCTCCTTCGCGCGCTACACGCGCCCCGCGCTCACCACGATCCGCCAGGACACGGCGCTCGCCGGCCGGCTGCTGGTGAACAAGCTCCTCAACGCCGAGACGGGCGGGGAACTGCGCTCCGAGCGACTGCCGACCGACCTGGTCGTTCGCGAAAGCTGCGGCGGCTAGGGCACCGCCCGGCCGTCCTGGCCGGTGTTGGTTTTCCGGCACACATCAGCCTTAATTTGCAAGATTTTGCATTCCCGTCTGCGGCGCTGCAAAACCAACGCCATTCTCGCAACAGGAAGAATTCTCAATAACTGTCTGTTTTGTATAGCTTCCTAGAAGATTATGCGGCCATCTGACCAATTTCGCGACGAGCGCGTCATTGGGGCTTGCAAATCTGGACAATTTTTCGCAGACTTTTGCAGCGGTTGGTCAGCGCCCTCGAGGCGTCGACCGACCGCACGCCGGGCTGGCTGCCGGCGAGTCCGACAACAACTGGCGAGGGGGGGGCCGCGCCTAGCGCGGTGAACGTGCACTCCCTCGGTCGAATCAGCGCCACGCGGCCCAGAGCTGCGCGGCAGTGGGATCGAATCGCGAGGGAGGTTCCGCACACATGTCGACGCTGACTGTCCGTTCGTGGGTTTCGCAGACGCTCCGCGCCGCCGGCGCCGAGCGCATCGCAGGCGCGAGCCTGCCGCTCGTGCTGCTGGCATTCGCCGGCACCGCCGCCGCGCAGACGGCGCCTTCGGTGCAGGGCACCGGCACGCTCGAGGAAGTGGTCGTCACCGGCATCCGCAAGGGCGTGCAGGACGCCGTCGAGGTCAAGCGCGATGCGGCTGACATCGTCGAGGCGGTCTCGGCCGAGGACATCGGCAAGCTGCCCGACACCAGCATCGCGGACTCCATCTCGCGCCTGCCGGGCGTCACGACCCAGCGCGCCGCCGGCAAGTCGTCGGCGATCTCGATCCGCGGCACCGACCCGGCCTTCACCAATGGCCTGCTCAACGGCCGCGAGCAGGTGTCGACCGGCGACAACCGCGACATCGAGTACGACCAGTACCCGTCGGAGCTGATCTCGCAGGTCGTCGTCTACAAGACGCCGGATGCGCAGCTGATCGGCCAGGGCCTCGCCGGCACCATCGACCTGCGCACCGTGCGGCCGCTTGACTACGGCAAGACCGCCTTCGCCGTCAACGTCCGCGGCGAGCGCAATTCGAACGGCGACCTCGGCGCGAACTCCAAGCAGAACGGCTCGCGCTTCAGCCTCTCGTACATCGACCAGTACGCGGACGGCAAGGTCGGCCTCGCGATCGGCGTCGCGCGGCTCGACTCGCCGCTCGCGACCCAGGGCTTCGGAGCCTACGGCCCCTGGCACCCGAACTGCCCGACCTACAACAACGGCTGCAACGACTACAACTACCACACGAGCGTGCCGCTCGGCGTGTACGTCACCGACGGCATGAAGGTCCGCGCGGACATGGGCGACGAGAAGCGCACCGGTGCGCTCGCGACCCTGCAGTTCCGCCCGAACGCGAACTACACCAGCACGCTCGACGTCTACTACACGAAGTCGGACACGACCGACGACGCCCGCTCGCTCGAGTGGAACCTCGGCAACTACCCGGCCACCACCGACTACTCGAACCTCAACATCGTCGACAACTCGCTGGTCGGCGCGACAGTCGCGAACGTCCGGCCGCTGGTGCGCAACTTCCAGTTCATCACCAACGACAAGATCCAGTCGTACGGCTGGAACAACAAGATCAAGGCCGACGCCTGGACGGTCGATGCCGACCTCGGCTGGTCGCGTGCGACGCGCGACCAGTGGCAGCCGGAGACCAACGCGCAGCTCGGCAACTGTACCGGTGCCGCGTGCTTCGACACGAGCACGTTCGCCTTCAGCACCGACCACATGCCGACCGCGACGCTCGCGCTCGGCAATGCCTACTCTGACCCGAACCAGGTGGCGTTCGGCAACACGATCTACGGCCTCGGCTGGGCCAAGGCGTTCCACGTCGTCGACACGCTCAAGTCCGCCCGCGTCGACGTCGGCCACGAGGGCGCCGGCTGGTTCGAGAACTTCGTCGGCGGGATCAACGTCACGAAGCGCAGCAAGGACAAGGAGGACCACGAGGGCGGCTGGAACCTGATCGGCAACGCGAGCAGCATGTTCATCGACCCGCAGTACCTGCTGGCGCCGACCAAGCTCGGCTACGCGGGCGTGCCGAACGCGCTTGCCTGGAACGTGCCGGCGGTGCTCGGCGCGTACTTCCAGCCGTGGCAGCCGCTGAGCCTTGCCGGCAACCCGTGGCTGATCGGCAAGAACTGGTCGGTCGACGAGACGGTCACCACCGCGTCGGTGCGCGGCAACCTGAACCACGATCTCAGCCCGAACGTCACGCTGAAGGGCAACGTCGGCCTGCAGTTCGTGCATACCCAGCAGTCGTCGTCCTCGTTCCAGGCGGCCCCGGATCCGGCGCATCCCGGCACGACGCTCGTGTATCCGTATACCGTCGGCACGAACTACAACGACGTGCTGCCGCAGTTCAACCTGGCGTTCATCCTGCCCAACCAGAACGCCATCCGGGTCGGGCTCGCGCGCGAGATGGCGCGGCCGCGCATGGACCAGCTCAAGGCGTCGATCGACGAGGGCATCGACCAGTCCGGGGCCAACCCGCCGGGCGGCAGCGGTGGCAACCCGCTGCTGAAGCCGTGGCGCGCCGATGCGCTCGACCTCTCCTGGGAGAAGTACTTCTCGACCAAGGGCTACGTCGCGGCGGCGTTGTTCTACAAGAAGCTGAACACCTACATCTACAACGCGACCGACTACACGCACGACTTCTCGGCGCTGATCGCCCAGCTGGGGCCGAACTACTTCCCGCCGGGTACGACACCACCGACCGTGGGCGGCCTCAACATGCCGCTGAACGGCTCGGGCGGGCGGCTCGATGGCATCGAGCTCAGCGCCTCGCTGCCGGGTGACCTGCTGAGCGAGGCTACGCGCGACTTCGGCCTGCTGCTCAGCATCGCGCAGACCGACAGCAACATCACCGCGTTCGACCCGCCGGCGGGCAGCAACTCGACGATCGCCACCAACGGCCTCGGCACGATCCCGCTGCCGGGACTGTCGAAGACGGTGTGGAACGCGACGCTGTACTACGAGCGTGCCGGCTTCTCGACGCGCATCGCGACGCGCGCCCGCTCGAAGTACATCGGCGAGATCACGAACTTCTCGAACGATCGTACGTTCCAGTACGTGAAGGGCAACCAGATCACGGACTTCCAGATGAGCTACGAGTGGCAGGACGGCCCGGTGAAGGGCCTGATGATCCTGTTCCAGATCAACAACCTGACGAACGAGCCCTACGTGTCGTACCAGGGAAGCGAGTCGCGGGTCATGGACTACCAGACCTACGGCAAGCAGTTCCTGCTGGGCGTCAACTACAAGCTCTAGGACGGACCCCTCGCGCCTGGCGGCGCGAGGGATTCCCGGCCGATGGCGCCGCGGTTCCCGGGTCGGGAGTGAGTGCGGACTCACGCCGGACCGGGGCCGCGGCGCTCCTGTCTCAGTCGCCCGCTCATCGCGCGGCTGCCGCGCCGCGCGGCGGCCGGCCGAAGACCCCGGCCCCGGGGCGGCCGAGGTCTAGCGCCGCGATCGATCGGTCAGTAGGGCAACCGACCCGACTCGATCCTGCGACCGGCCCCGTAGGCCACGAAGCGCTGACCGGGACGGTCGAAGTGGCGCAGCAGGAACACCATCTCCTCTGGCCGCTGCTTGCACGCGGCCGGCACCACCACGAGGCCCGCGAACCGCCCGTCGCCGTTCGCATCGAATCTGACGCTCGGGGTATCGACCCAGGTCGCCGGGGCGAACCGCTGGGTGGAGTCGCACACCAGCGTCCCGATCATCAACTCCACGCCCCACCCCGCGCCGAGCGGGCCGTTGTCATACTGGTTGCCATTGGTCATGCCGCGCACGGCGAACCACAGGAACCCCGTGTCGAGGTTCGCGACCACCGTGCCGGCGCCCACGGTGCGCGGCCGCGAGGCCTGGATCGGTCCGACGAAGATCGCGGACACGTCCGCGGCGCCGAAGCCCTCGACGCGGTCCCAGTGGACGATCTGCGCGTGGGCGCAGGTCACGCTGGCCAGTGCGAACAGCCCGAAGGCCGCCGCGATGACTCGTGTCTTCATCACTGCCTCCCTACGATGAGGCGCCGGCTGCCCGGCGAGCTGCGCCCGGAGCCGGGCGCACGCGGACACTGTAGAC
>JAFEDP010000223.1 GCA_018241545.1 Pseudomonadota bacterium | reverse complement strand
AGACCAGCGAGCCCGGCATCTTCGCGGTCGGCGACGTCAACACCTACCCCGGCAAGAAGAAGCTGATCCTGTCGGGGTTCCACGAGGCGGCGCTGGCGGCGTTCGGCGTGCAGGCGTGGCTGTTCCCGGACAAGAAGCAGTTCCTGCAGTACACGACGACGAGCCCGATCATGCAGAAGCGGCTCGGGGTCGGCTGAGCGGCGCCGGGGACCCGCACGTGGACCAGCGCCTCGCCGACGTGCTCTCGGTGCTCGAGCTCGAGCCGCTCGAGGTCAACCTGTTCCGTGGCGCGAGCCGCGACATCGGCAGCCCGCAGGTGTTCGGCGGGCAGGTGCTCGGCCAGGCGCTGGTGGCGGCGTACCGCACGGTCGAGGGCCGCGACGTGCACTCGCTGCACGCCTACTTCCTGCGCCGCGGCGACTTCAACGCGCCGATCGTCTACCAGGTCGACCGCAGCCGCGACGGCCACAGCTTCACGAGCCGGCGCGTCGTGGCGATCCAGCACGGCGAGCAGATCTTCCACATGTCGTGCTCGTTCCAGGTGGAGGAGTCGGGCATGGAGCACTCGGCGCGCATGCCCGACGTGCCGCCGCCCGAGGGGCTCGCGGACTTCGAGTCCTACCACGAGGAGATCCTGGCGGACCTGCCGGAGAAGGTGCGGCGGTTCTTCGAGCACCGCCGGCCGTTCGAGTTCCGCCCGGTGCGCAAGCCCAACTACGTGAACCCGGTGCCGACCGAGGCGGCGAAGCAGGTGTGGTTCCGCGCGGTCGACCGCGTGCCCTCGGACGAGGCCTGGATGCACCGCTGCCTGCTCGCCTACGTGTCGGACTACAACCTGCTCGACACCGCGACGCTCCCGCACGCGCGCTCGTTCCTGCACCTGCAGATGGCGAGCATCGACCACGCCATGTGGTTCCACCGCCCGTTCCGCGCCGACGAGTGGCTGCTGTACGCGGTCGACAGCCCGAGCGCGTCCGGCGCGCGCGGCTTCGCCCGCGGCAGCATCTTCACGCGCGACGGCCGCCTCGTGGCGAGCACCGCCCAGGAGGGCCTGATCCGGCCGCGCGAGGCGGGAGCCGCGCCCACGGGCTGAGCGCCCGTCACTTGAGCGCGAGCTGCATCCGCACCGGGCCGGCGCTCGTCGCGAGCGGCGCGGCCTTGATCACGAACACGCGCGCCGGGTCGATGCCGGTGCCGTCCAGCAGCGCCGACTGCACCGCGCTGGCGCGGGCCTGGGCCAGCGCGTCGAGGTCGGCGGCCCCCGGCACGAAGCGGGGCTTGAGCTCGCCCTCGAGCCAGGCGATCGCGGCGGCGTTCGCGTCCGGGGGTGGCGCGCCGGCCGCCGCGGCCGGTGGCGGCGGCGCGCACGCGCCCGGCGGCGGCGAGCGCCGCCGGCTCGAAGTCCGCTGCGCTCGGATGGTCGAGGCGCGAGGGGTCGTATAGGATCGCGCCGGTCGCCGTCGCGATGCGCTCAAGCCGCATGTCGTCCCTCACAGACTTCCATCGCTCGCCGCCGGACCGCGTCTGCCTGCTGCGCCTGTCCGCGATCGGCGATACCTGCCATGCGCTCGCGGTGCTGCGCACGCTGCAGGCGGCGTGGCCGCGCACGCGCTTCACCTGGATCATCGGCAAGCTCGAGCACAAGCTGCTGTCGCTGGTGCCCGACGTCGAGTTTATCAGCTACGACAAGCGCGGCGGCTTCGCCGAGCTGCGCCGGCTGCGGCGCGCTCTCGCCGGCCGGCGCTTCGACCTGCTGCTGCACATGCAGCTCGCGCTGCGCGCCAGCCTGGTGTCGACGCTGGTGCGCGCGCCGGTCAAGCTCGGCTTCGACCGCCCGCGCGCGCACGAGCTGCAGTGGCTGTTCACGACGCACCGGATCCACGCCGCCGGCAACCAGCACGTGCTGGACGGGTTCTTCGGCTTCGCCGAGGCGCTCGGCGTGCACGAGCGCGCGCTGCGCTGGGACTTCCCGCTGCCGGCGGCGGCGCGCGAGTACGCCGACCGGCTGGTGCCGGACCGGCGCCCGACGCTCGTGATCAGCGCCTGCTCGAGCCACACGCTGCGCAACTGGCGCCCCGAGTACTACGCCGCGGTCGCCGACCACGCCGCGGCCGCGTACGGCATGCGCGTGATCCTGGCCGGCGGCCCCGGGCCGGTCGAGCGGCGCATGGCGGACGCGATCGCGGCCGCCGCGCGCCTGCCCGTGGTCGACCAGGTGGGCAAGGACACGCTGCCGCAGCTGCTCGCGCTGCTGTCGCGCGCCACGGTGCTGCTGACGCCCGACTCCGGCCCGGCGCACATGGCGACCGCGGTCGGCGTGCCGGTCATCGGCCTGTACGCGGCGACGCGCCTCGCGCGCTGCGGGCCGTACCTCAGCCGGGCCCACTGCGTCGACCGCTTCGCCGAGGCGGCGCGCCGGTTCCTCGGCTGCGAGCCCGAGCAGGTGCCCTGGACGCGCAAGATCGAGCGCCCGGGCGTCATGGACCTGATCGCGCCGGCCGACGTCACGGCCAAGCTCGATGGGCTGATGCGCCAGGCCCAGCGCCGTTAGCCCGCTGCGGCGCGTTTCTGCTAGGCTCGCGGCGCCGCGATGAACACCAGCACCGGACAGCCCTCCCTGCGTGCCTTGCGCCCGCGGCAGTTCCCCGACCGCGTGCGCCTCGGCCGCGACCATGACGGCGGCTACGTGCTGCCCGAGCGCATCGTCACGGCCGCCACGGCGCTGCTGTCGCTGGGCGTCGAGGCCGACTGGAGCTTCGAGGAGGCGGCGCTCGAGCGCGTGCCGGGGCTCAGGCTGCTGTGCGTCGACGGCACCACCGGCCCCGAGATCATCGCCGCGCGCCTGCGCAGCGAGCTGTGGCGCGTGCTGCGGCAGCTGCGCCTGCTGCGCGCGCTCGAGATCGCCCGCTCGCTCGGCAAGCCGCGCGCCTTCCGGCGCTTCTTCGCGCGCCACGAGTTCCAGAAGCGGATGGTGGCGCCGCATCCGGGCCCGGGGCTCGCGACGTTGGCGGAGCTGCTCGCGCGCGTGCGCGAGGGCGCGCCGGAGCGCTGGGTGCTCGTCAAGATGGACATCGAGGGCTCGGAGTACGGCGTGCTGGCCGCCTCGCGCGACCAGTGGCCGCGCGTCACCGGGCTCATCGTCGAATTCCACGAGCTCGACCGCCGCTGGCGCGAGTTCGAGACCGAGATGGAGGCGCTGCTGCGCACGTTCTACGTCGCGCACGTCCACGGCAACAACAACGACGGCTGCGTGCCGGGCACGTCGGTGCCGGTGACGCTCGAGCTGACGCTCGTCAACCGCGCGCTGTGCCCCGCCGAACCGCCGCCATCGACCGACGCCTACCCGCTCGCCGGCCTCGACCAGCCGTGCAAGCGGCGCCACCCCGACCTACCCCTCTCCTTCGAGTAGCCGCCATGCACACACTCACCTCCCGGATCACGGCCCTGGCCCTCGGCGCGCTGCTGCCGGCGACCGCGGCGCTCGCCGCCGACGCCGCCCCGTCGATGCTCGGCTTCGCCCCCGACGGCGCTCGCGCCGAGGCGGCGCTCGAGGCGCGCTTCGACGCGCAGCTCGACGCGCGCGACCTGCGCGGCTGGCTCGAGCGCATGTCCGCCGAGCCCAACCAGGTGGGATCGCCGCACGACAAGGCGAACGCGGAGTTCATGCTGCAGCAGTTCCGCGCCTGGGGCTGGGACGCCCAGATCGAGACCTTCTACGTGCTGTACCCGACGCCGACGCACGTGGCGCTCGAGCTGACCGCGCCGCGCCGCTACAGCGCGGTGCTGCACGAGCCGCCGATCGCCGGCGACCGCAGCTCCGCGCACCAGGCCGGCGCGCTGCCGCCGTACAACGTGTACGGCGCCGACGGCGACGTCAGCGGCGAGGTCGTCTACGTCAACTACGGGATGCCGGACGACTACAAGGAGCTGGCGCGGCGCAACGTGTCGGTCAAGGGCCGGATCGTGCTCGCGCGCTACGGCGGCGGCTGGCGCGGCCTCAAGCCCAAGCTCGCCTACGAGCACGGCGCGATCGGCTGCATCATCTACAGCGATCCGCGCGACGACGGCTACGGCGCCGCCGACGCCTACCCCGCCGGCGCCGGCCGGCCGGCCGCCGGGCTGCAGCGCGGCTCGGTCGCCGACATGCCGATCTACGCGGGCGACCCGCTGACGCCCGGCGTCGGCGCGACGCGCGACGCCAAGCGCCTGCCGCTCGCCGAGGCGAAGTCGGTGCTCAAGATCCCGGTGCTGCCGATCTCCTACGCCGACGCGCGCCCGTTCCTCGAGGCGCTCGGCGGGCCGCGCGCGCCGGCCAGCTGGCGGGGCGGCCTGCCGCTGACCTACCACCTCGGTCCCGGTCCGGCGCGCGCCCACCTGTCGATCCGCTCCGACTGGTCGCAGCGCGAGATCTACGACGTCATCGCGCGGCTGCCGGGCGCGGTCTGGCCGGACCAGTGGGTGATCCGCGGCAACCACCACGACGGCTGGGTGTTCGGCGCCGACGACCCGCTGTCCGGCAACGTGGCGATGATGGCGGAGATGAAGGCCATCGGCGCGCTCGCCCGCACGGGCTGGCGCCCGAAGCGCACGCTCGTGTACGCGAGCTGGGACGGCGAGGAGGCGGGCCTGCTGGGCTCGACCGAGTGGGTCGAGACGCACCAGGCGGAGCTCGCGCAGAAGGCGGTCGCCTACGTCAATTCCGACTCCAACACCCGCGGCTTCCTCGAGGCCGGCGGCAGCCACACGCTGCAGCGGCTCGTCAACGAGGTCGCCGGCGGCGTGCGCGACCCGCTGCAGCCGGCGAGCGTGCTGGCGCGGGCGCGCGCCGCCGCGCTGGTCGGCGCGGGCCGCGGCAGCGGCCACACGGCCGAGGAGCGGCGCCTCGCGCACGGCCTGCTCGACGGCGGCGACCTGCCGCTCGAGCCGCTCGGCTCGGGGTCGGACTTCACGCCGTTCCTGCAGCACGCCGGCATCGCCTCGCTGAACCTCGGCTTCGGCGGGCTGCAGCCGGGCGGCGTCTACCACTCGGTCTACGACAGCTTCGACCACTACCTCAAGACCGAGGACGCCGACTTCAGCTACGGCGTCGCGCTCGCCGAGGTCGCCGGGCACGTGATGCTGCGGCTCGCCGACGCCGACCTCGTGCCGCTGCGCGCGCAGGACTCGGCGGCGGCGATCGGTCACTACGTCGAGGAGCTCGAGCGCCTCGTCGAGCGCATGCGCGAGGAGACCGAGGACGCGCACCGGCTGCTCGACCAGAAGGCCTACGAGCTGGCCGCGAGCGTGGTCGACCCGGTCGGCCCGCCGGCGCGCGAGGCCGACGTGCCGTACCTCAACTT
>JAFEDP010000222.1 GCA_018241545.1 Pseudomonadota bacterium | reverse complement strand
CCGGCCGGCACCAGCGACTGCGCATACACGGACACGTCGGTGCGGTGCACGCCGGCGCCGCTGGCGGCATCCGGGCCGCCACTCAGCCGGTCGAAGCGACCGGTGGGGAACGTCTCGCCCAGCACCAGCGATACGGCCGGCCACGCGCCCGGCGGGTGGTGCGGGGCGAGCCGCAGCTGAAGCATGGCCGTCACGTCGCCCGCGGTCGGTCCGGAGAGCCTCGCACCGGCGGTTCGCGCGTCGAGCAGCGCGCGCGGCTGGGCGCCGATCGAGACGCCGTCGGCGAGGCCGTACATCAGGTAGGCGGCGCTCCACGCGCGGTCGAGGGACGGCGCGTCGTGGCGCCGGCCACCGGCGTCGAAGGAACCGTCAATCCGCTGGTCGAGCACATACGGCTCGACGAGCCAGTGGCCGACGGCGAGTGTTTCCGCGGACGCCGAGAGCAGCGAGCCGGTCCACCACGCTGCATCGGACGCCGGGCGCAGCGCCGCCGACGTACCGGCGCCCGCGGGCGGTGCGGCGGGCTCCTCCAGGTCGGTCGCGAGAGCCGGCGCCGAGGTCCCGAGCAGCGCGACCAGGACCGTGACGGGCGCAGCGTTCATCGGGCCGACGGCGCGTCCCGCTGGCTGAGCGCGACGCCGCCGAGGATCAGCGCACCGGCGACCGCCATCCGCGCCGTCGGCGCCTCGCCGAGCGCCATCCACGCCCACAGGATGCCGAACAGCGGCACGAGGTAGGTCACGGCGGCCGCGCGGGTCGCCCCGATGCGGTGGATCAGTCGGTAGTAGAACGTGAAGGCGATGCCGGTGCACAGGGCGCCGAGCAGCAGCGCGCTCGCCCACGCCGCGGTCGTCACCGGCCGTGCCGGCCAGGTCGCGATCGCGAATGGCGCGAGCAGCAACGTGCCGCAGGCGAGCGTGGCGGCCGCGAGCGCGCTCGCGGGGATTCCGACCAGGTGCCGGCGCACGAGGTTGGCGCCGATGCCGTACAGCAGCGCGGCCGACGATCCCGCGAGCACGGCGGGCCCGACGCTCGACCCGGCCATGCGTCCGCTGGCGAGCACCAGCACGCCCGCGAAGCCCGCGCCGAGGCCGAGCGCGCGCCACCGCCCGATCGGCGCTCGGTAGAGCACGTAGCCGACGAGCGCGGTGAACGGGACGGCCATCGAGTTCGTCAGGGCGCCGATGCCGGCCGGTGCTCGCTGCGCGGCCCACGCGAACAGCGCGAACGGGATCGCCGAGTTGACCGCGCCGATCGCCGCGAGCCGCCACCAGAGCGCGGCGGTGAAGTGGGCGCGCGCCTGCCACAGGAACGGCAGCAGCAGCAGGGCGCCGAGCGCGAGGCGCAGCTCGACCAGTGGGAACGCGCCGAATTCGGGTGCCGCGACCCGCATGAACAGGAACGAGCCGCCCCAGATGGCGCCGAGGCCGCCGAGCTCGAGCGGCGTCAGCCAGGCGGCGCGCCCCGCCGGCTCGCCGGCGACGGCCAGTGCCGCGGGCAGGGTTGCGGTCGTGCCATCGCTGTCGCTCATCGTGTGTTCCTCCATTGCGCGGCGTTCCGCTCCGCCGCAACCTGCCAGCCCCACGGACCCGGCGCGCTCCGAATCGCGCGCCCGCCTCCGGCCTCGCCGCCGGTCGTGTCCGCTCCCAGCGAGCAATCTCGCTTGTGCCTCGGAACCCGGGCGCAAGCCCGCCCGCGACGCACCCGTGGTGCGCCGGAAGGGGCCCGCGTGGGCCGAGATCAGCTAGGAACGATTCGTATTATCCCTGTTCGGGCCGGCCGGCCAAGCGCATACTTCTGGTGTCAGTCACAAAATATATTCGTGTCTAATCTATGGCACTCCGGCCCCAGTCCCTGCCGTCGCTCGGCGTGTTTGCCGTTGCCGCCCGCCACCAGAACTTCGCTCATGCGGCGGAGGAGCTGCACCTGACGGCGAGCGCCGTCAGCCACCACGTCCGCCAGCTCGAACGGACGCTCGGCGTCGTGCTGTTCCAGCGGCACGCGCGCGGCGTGGTTCTGACGCCGGGCGGCCGAGCGCTCGCCGATGCTGCGACCGGCGCGCTGTCGGACCTCGAGGCCGTGGCCCACTCGCTGCGCCGCCCGGAGCGCGGCGTCACGACGCTCACCGTCGCGACGCTGCACTCGCTCACCTACTGCTGGCTGCTGCCGCGCCTGTCGCGCTTCACCGCGGCCCACCCGAAGGTGCGGTTCAAGTTCGAGACCAGCGTCGCCCTCGCGCGCTTCGACGATGCCGGACCCGACCTCGCGATCCGCTACGGCGTCGGCCACTGGCCGGGGCTGACCGCGCACCACCTGATGAGCGAGGAGCTGCTGCCGGTCGCGGCGCCGACGCTGGCTGGCCTGGAACGCGTGCGGGTGCCCGAGGACATCCTGCGGCTGCCGCTGGTGCACGACCTGGGCCTGCAGGGATGGCCGGAGTGGTTCCGGGCCGCGGGCGTCCACGGCGTGCGGATCCCGGAGATGCACATCTTCACCGAATCGACCGACTCGGTGCTGGCCGCTGCGCGCGGGCTCGGGGCGACGCTGACGCGCTCGCGGATCGGGGCGCCCTACCTGCGCTCGGGCGAGGTCGTGCGCCTGCCCGGTCCGTCGCTCAAGGCCCGCTTCGCCTACTACGCGGTCCACCCGGCGCACCGGCGCCCGGGCAGCATGCTCGCCGCCTTCATCGAATGGCTGCAGCACGAGGCGCGCGCGGACTCACCGCCGGCCTGATCCGCCGGCGGCCGCGCGGCGCCGCACCACTCAGCACTGCAGCAGCACGGTCCGCTCGAGGCCCGCGTAGCGGTGGCGCAGCGCCGCCCGGTATCCCGGGTCGGCCATCATCGCGAGGAAGTGCGCGCGCGAGGGGTAGCGCACGATCAGCACCTCGTCCCAGTCCGTCTCCGCGGTGCCGGGCCGGCCGATGAAGACCTGGCCGACGCCGCCCTGGAACAGGACGGTCGCGCGGCTGACGGCCTGGACGTCGGCGACGAACGCCTGCTGGTAGCGGGCGTAGGCCTCGCGCCCCGTGCACGGCGGCTCGCCCGCTTCGTCGTAGTGCGCCTCGCGACGGAACTTCAGCAGGTTGACCATCGTGATCGGGCCGTCGCCGGCCGCGTCACGCAGCGCACGGACCTGGTCAGCCGTCGGATCGATGCTGCGGTCGATGAACATGCTCACTCCCAGCGTCAGGGTCGCCGCGCCGTCGCCGCCCGCCGCACGGCACGGGGTCAGGCGCGCGGAGGTGTCCCGGGCATCGCGGCGATCGGGTGCGCGGGTGCCTCGTCGGCGACGAAGTCCGCCTTGTCGCGCACGGAACAGTCGGGGCACACGAACGAATCCGGCAGGGCGGCGAAGGCGACCCCGGGGGCGTAGCCCTCGCGGGGGTCGCCCCGCGCCTCGTCGTAGACGTAGCCGCAGTCCGGGCAGCGGAAGCGAGCCATGCTAGGCGGCGAGCGAGGCGGCCCCGCCGTAGCGTCGCTCGAGGCGTGCGCGCGCCGCCGGGTCGACGTTGACCCGGCCGAGGTCGCCGCCGATGTGCGGCAGCGCGAGCAGGCGGCGATCCATCAGCGCGTACCACAGCGGCGGCACGTAGGCGGCGAGGAACATGCCGAAGTAGCCGTTCGGCAGGGTCGGCAGGTCGGCGAAGCTGCGCAGGCTCTGGTAGCGGCGCGTCGGGTGCGCGTGGTGGTCCGAGTGCCGCTCGAGGTGGTAGATGAGGAGGTTCGAGACGACGTAGTCCGCATTCCAGCTGTGGTGCGGCTGGCACCGCTCGTAGCTGCCGTCCGCGGCGCGCTGGCGCAGCAGCCCGTAGTGCTCCACGTAGTTGGCGCTCGTCAGCTGCCACCACGCGAACACGTTGTGGATCGCGAGGAACGGCACCATGACGAGCCCGCCGGCCGCGATCAGGCCTCCCTGCAGCAGCGCCGACAGCAGGTAGGACTGCAGGATCTCGTTGTCGAGGTGCCAGGCCGACTTGCCCTGACGCGCGAGGCGCTCGCGCTCGGACGCCCAGCCGCGGCGGAAGCCGCCCGGGATCTCCCGCAGCGCGAAGCGGTAGATGCTCTCGCCCATCCGCGCGCTGGCCGGGTCCTCGGGCGTGGCGACGTGCCGGTGGTGGCCGCGGTTGTGCTCGACGCAGAAGTGGCCGTACACGGGAACCGCGAGCACGATGCGCGCGAGGCGCCGCTCGACCTCGGTCTTCTTGTGGCCGAGCTCATGGGCGGTGTTGATGCCGAGCCCGCTGTAGAGCCCCGCCGTGAGCGCCGCGACGGCGACGCCGGCGGCCGAGAGCGCGTGCGTCGCGACGAAGGCGGCGAGCGCCAGCAGCACCGCGAAGTGCAGCGGCACCGTCAGCATCGGCAGCCACCGGTAGTACCCGTCGGCCTCGAGCAGCGGCACGACGGCCTCGGGCGGGTTGTTGGGGTCGGCCCCGACCCAGTGGTCGAGCAGGCTCACGCCCGCGTACAGGCTCACGACCGGGATCCAGAGCACCCACTCCGCCGCGGCGACCCAGTAGAGCCCGACGCCGCTCAGCGCGACCAGCGGGTAGAAGAGCGAGGCGAGCCACAGGTGGCGCTTGCGATCGCGGTAGACGATCGTGCCCCGCTGCGGGTCGCTGACGACGAAGGTCTTCATGGCCGGCGCCTCCTCGGTCGCTGCCCACCATTAGCGCAGAGCGCGCGTCCCCCGCCTATGGTAATTAGGGACAGTCTTCTGGTCATTTCACGCCAACTGCTGCAGTGCACACACCGCTTCGCGCCCTGCCGGTGCCGGCGCTCTACGCGCGCCTGCTCCTCGAGCACCAGCCGCGGCGGGCGGCGGTGCTGCTGCGCGGGACTGGCCTCACCGCCGCCGAGCTCGCCGCGCGCGAGTCGATCAGCGCCGAGCAGCAGCTCGCGATCCTCGGCCACGCGCTGCGCGTCGTCGGCGGCGACGACTGGGCGGTGCGCTTCGGTGCCGAGCTCGGCATCAACAGCCACGGGCCGCTCGGCTTCGCGGCAATCAGCGCGGCGACGCTCGGCGAGGGACTCGGGCTGCTCGCCGAGTACGGCCCGATCCGCGCGCCCTACCTCGGCTTCGCGCTGGTCCCCGCTGCGCGCGAGCTGCGGCTGGTCGTCGACACCGGGCGCTACCCGCTCGGCCCGCTCGCCGCGCCGGTGGTCGACGTCGTGCTTGAGGTCGCGCGCGCCTACGTCACGGCCGTCTGCGGCACGCGTCCGGTCCGCCTGACGTACTACCTCGCCCGGCCGCGGCCCGCCCGTGCGCCGCGCGGCCGACGCGGGGCGCGCCTCGTGTGGGGCGCGCCCTTCGATGGCCTCGGCGTTCCCGCCGCCCTGCGCGACTTTC
>JAFEDP010000221.1 GCA_018241545.1 Pseudomonadota bacterium | reverse complement strand
CGGAGCCGCCGTAGCGCGGCTCGTCCGAGTCGAGCACCTTGACGTAGCGGCCCGGCGCGTCGACGCCGATCCAGTAGTCGTCGCGCGGCACCGGGGTCGCGTTGAACACGCACACGAGCGCCGCGCCCGCCTCGCCCGCGGTGCAGCGCCGCTCGAACGCGAACACGCTCTGCGCGGCGTTGTGCAGGTCGATCCACGCGAAGCCGTCCGGGTCGCAGTCGCTGCCGTGCAGCGCCGCGCTCGTCGCGTACAGGCGGTTGAGGTCGCGGTTGTAGTCGACGAGCGCGCGGTGGCGCGCGTCGTCGAGCAGCTCCCAGTCCAGCGCCGCCCCGTCACGCCACTCGTGCCACTGGCCGAACTCGCCGCCCATGAACAGCAGCTTCTTGCCCGGGTGCGCGGTCATGTACGCGAGCAACAGCCGGTAGTTGGCGCGCTTCTGCCAGTCGTCGCCCGGCATCTTGCCGAGCAGCGAGCGCTTGCCGTGGACGACCTCGTCGTGCGACAGCGGCAGCAGGAAGCGCTCCGACCAGGCGTACATGAACGAGAACGTGATCAGGCCGTGCTCGTGGCTGCGGTAGATGGGGTCGAGCGACAGGTAGCGCAGCGTGTCGTTCATCCACCCCATGTTCCACTTGAACGTGAAGCCGAGTCCGCCCAGGTGTGGCGGCTGGGTGACGCCCGGGAACGCGGTCGACTCCTCGGCGATGGTGAGCGCACCGGGGGCGTATTCCTGCACCGCCCAGTTGAGGTGGCGCAGGAAGTCGATGGCCTCGAGGTTCTCGCGACCACCGTAGCGGTTCGGCACCCAGTCGCCGGGCGCGCGGCTGTAGTCGAGGTACAGCATCGAGGCGACCGCATCGACGCGCAGCCCGTCGACGTGGAACTCGGTCAGCCAGTAGAGCGCGTTGGCCACCAGGAAGTTGCGCACCTCGTGGCGGCCGAAGTTGAAGATCTTGGTGCCCCAGTCGCGGTGCTCGCCCTGGCGCGGGTCGGCATGCTCGTAGAGCGCCGTGCCGTCGAACTCGATGAGGCCGTGATCGTCCTTCGGGAAGTGCGCCGGCACCCAGTCGATCAGCACGCCGAGCCCGGCGCCGTGGCAACGGTCGACGAAGCGGCGGAAGTCGTCGGGCGTGCCGAAGCGCGCGGTCGGGGCGTAGTAGCCGGCCACCTGGTAGCCCCACGAGCCGTCGAACGGGTGCTCGGCGACGCCCATCAGCTCGAGGTGCGTGTAGCCGAGGTCGAGCGCGTACGGGATCAGCTGCTCGGCGGCCTCGGCCCAGCTCAGGAACGGCGGCTCGCGGCCGGGCCGGCGCCACGACCCGAGGTGCACCTCGTAGACGCTGAGCGGCCGCCGGCGCGGGTCGGCGGCGCGGCGCGCCTCGAGCCAGGCGCAGTCCTGCCAGCGGTAGTCGCCGAGGCCGGCGACCAGCGAGCAGTTGTCGGGCCGAAGCTGCATCGCGAACGCGTACGGGTCGGACTTGAGCAGGTTGCGGCCGTCGGCGGTGCGGATCTCGAACTTGTAGGGCGTGCCGGCACCGACGCCGGGCACGAACAGCTCCCACACGCCGCTCGCGCCGCGCAGCTGCATCGCGTGGCGGCGCCCGTCCCAGAGGTTGAACGGCCCGACCACGCTGACGCGCGCGGCGTTGGGCGCCCACACCGCAAACTGCGTGCCGGCGACCCCGGCGCGCTCCGCCGGGTGCGCCCCGAGCTTGGCCCAGATGCGGTGGTGCGCGCCCTCGCGGAAGAGGTGCAGGTCGTAGTCCGACAGCTGCGGCGCGAAGAAGTACGGGTCGTGCTTGGCGAGCTCGTGGCCGTCGCGGTAGCGCACCCGCAGCCGGTACGGCACCAGCGGGCGGCGGTACGGCACGCGGCCCTCGAACAGCCCGGCCGGGTGCAGCGACTTGAGCGGCCGCGCCGCCGCCGGCGGCTCGTCCTCCCAGTGCAGCGCGACCTCAGCGGCGTCCGGCTCGAGCACGCGCACGAGCGCAAGCGGCTGCTCGTCCGGGCGCGCGAACTCGTGGTAGCCGAGCACCGAGCGCGGCTCGCGGTGCCGGGCGCTCACGACCGCCTCGATCTCGGCCTTGGTCAGGCGTGGGCGCGGCGTGCGGCTGCGACGCGTCGCCATCACAGCACCGGCCGGATGTTCCAGATGCGCGTGGCGTACTCGCGCACGCTGCGGTCGCTGGAGAACAGCCCCATGCCGAGGCAGTTGACGACCGCGCGCCGGCTCCAGTCGTCCGGGTTCGCGTACAGCGCATCGGCGCGCGCCTGCGCCTCGACATAGGCGCGGAAGTCCCTGAGCACCAGGAACGGCTCGCCGTCGCCGGTGAGGCGGTCGACCACGGCGCGCGCGTCGTCGCGGTTCGCGGGGCTGAAGTGGCCGGCCGCGATCGCCTCGAGCGCCGCGCCGAGCTCGGCATCCGCCGCCACCACCTCCGACGGCACGTAGCCGCGCGCGCGCTCGGCCGCGACCTCGCTCGCCGTCAGTCCGAAGATGAACATGTTCTCGGCGCCGACCTGCTCGGCGATCTCGATGTTGGCGCCGTCGAGCGTGCCGATCGTCAGCGCGCCATTCAGGGCGAGCTTCATGTTGCCGGTGCCGGAGGCCTCGAAGCCGGCGGTCGAGATCTGCTCCGACAGGTCCGCGGCCGGCATGATGCGCTGCGCGAGCGACACGTCGTAGTCGGGCAGGAACACGACCCTGAGCCGGCCGGCGACCAGCGGGTCGGCGTTGACCACGCGCGCGACGTTGTTGATGAGGCGCACCACCGCCTTGGCGAGCGCGTAGCCGGGCGCCGCCTTGCCGGCGAACAGCACCGTGCGCGGCACCACCGGCGCCGCCGGGTTGGCGCGGATGCGCAGGTAGCGCACCACGACGTGCAGCAGGTTGAGGACCTGGCGCTTGTACTCGTGGATGCGCTTGACCTGCACGTCGAAGAGCGAGGCGGCGTCGACCTCGATGCCGGTGCGCTCGCGCACCACGCCGGCGAGGCGCAGCTTGTTGGCGCGCTTGATGTCGCGGAAGCGCTCGCGGAACTCCGCGTCGTCGGCGGCGTGGCGCAGGCGCTCGAGCTCCTCGAGGTCGTTCTCCCAGGCGTGCCCGAGCCGCTCGGTCAGCAGCGCGCTGAGGCCCGGGTTCGACTGCTTGAGCCAGCGGCGCACCGAGATGCCGTTGGTGACGTTCGTGAAGCGCTCCGGCCACAGCCCGGCGAAGTCGGCGAAGATCGTCTGCTGCATCAGCTCCGAGTGCAGGCGCGCCACGCCGTTGACGCGCCGGCTGCCGACCACCGCGAGGTGCGCCATCCGCACCCGGCGGCCGTGGTCCTCGTCGATGATCGACATGCGCCGCCGCCGGTCGTGGTCGCCCGGGAAGCGCGCCGAGACCTCGTCGAGGAACTCGCGGTTGAGCTGGTAGATGATCGCGAGGTGCCGCGGCAGCAGCCGCTCCAGGAACTCGACCGGCCAGGTCTCGAGCGCCTCGGGCAGCAGCGTGTGGTTGGTGTAGCCGAACACCTGGCGCACGATCTCGACCGCCGCCGGCCACTCGACCTCGTGCTCGTCGACGAGCAGGCGCAGGAGCTCGGCGACCGCGAGCGCCGGGTGCGTGTCGTTGAGCTGGATCGCGACCGCGTCCGGCAGCTGGCGCACCGTCCAGCCCTCGGCCAGCAGCCCCGCGAGCAGGTCCTGCAGGCTCGCGCTGACGAAGAAGTACTGCTGGCTGAAGCGCAGCTTCTTGCCCTGCGGCGTCGAGTCGTCCGGGTAGAGCACGCGCGACAGGTTCTTGGCCGCCACCTGCTCGGTGACGGCGCCGGCGTAGTCGCCGGCGTTGAAGGCCGCGATGTGGAACGGCATCAGCGCACGCCCCGACCACAGCCGCAGGTGGTTGACGGTCGGGCTGCGGTTGCCCGGCACCAGGTGGTCGAAGCCGACCGCCAGCACCTGCGCGGTGTCGACCCAGCGGTGGCGGGTGCGCCCGTCGGCGCCGGTCTCGGCGCTGACGCGGCCGCCGAAGCGCACCGGGTAGCGCGCCTCGGGCCGCGGCATCTCCCACGGGTCGCGGTAGCGCAGCCAGCTGCTCGCGAGCTCGCGCTGCGCGCCGTCGGCGTCGATGACCTGGGTGAAGATGCCGTAGTCGTAGCGGATGCCGTAGCCGACGGCCGGGTACTGCAGCGTCGCGAGCGAATCGAGGAAGCAGGCGGCGAGCCGGCCGAGGCCGCCGTTGCCGAGGCCCGGGTCGTGCTCCTCGGCCGCCACCCGGTCGAGGTCGAGGCCGAGCTCCTCGAGCGCGGCGCGCGCCGCCTCGAGCAGCTCGCCGTCGAGGCTCGCGAGCGCGTTGACGAGCGCCCGGCCCGGCAGGAACTCCACCGACAGGTAGCAGACGCGCTTGACGCGCGCCCGCGCGACGCGCCGCTGCGTCGCCACCCAGCGCGCGGCGAGCTCCTCGCGCACGGCGACCGACAGCGCCTCGTAGACGTCGCGGGGCTTCGCGGTCGCGGGGTCGCGGCCGAGCAGCCGCACCAGCCGGTCCTGCAGCACGTCGCGCAGGTTGCCGGGCTGCAGCGCCCGCGAGGAAAGCGAACTCCCGTCCACCCTGAACGGCCTCCGGGCCACGCCCGCGCGCCGGACCGGCGCCGCCGGCAAGATACCGGGTCCGCGCGCGCGGCACCATGGCGCGGCCGCCGCAGCCGCGAATGACGCACCTTTTCAGTGCGGCGTCGTCAGCCGGCGGGCTCGACCTCGAGGCCCGTGACGCGCCGGTAGTTCTTCGGCAGCATCGCGCCGCGCTGGGCGCGCTCGCCGCGGTAGTCGCCGAGCTCGGCGAAGCCGAGCGTCATCGCGCGCTCGCCGCACAGCACGCGCAGCCGCGCGCCGGGCGGGATCACCGCGACGGCGACCACGACTTCCTCGCGGCTCTCGGCACGCGCCGCCGGGATGTTGAACAGCTTGTTGCCGCGGCCCTTGGCGAGCTCGGGCAGCTCGCTGACCGGGAACACCAGCAGCCGCCCGTCCATGCCCTCGCTCGCGGCCGCGACCGCGATCAGCGCGCCCGGCTCCGGCGGCACCGGCGCCGCCGGGATGGCCTTCTGGCGCTCGCCGACCGCGAGCACCGCCTTGCCGGCGCGGTTGCGGGCGTACAGGTCCTCGAGCTTGGCGATGAAGCCGTAGCCAGCGTCGGTCGCGATCACGAAGCGGTCGCCCGGCTCGCCGAGCATGACGCTCGCGAAGGTCGCGCCCTCGGGCGGATCGACGCGGCCCGAGAGCGGCTCGCCCTGGCCGCGCGCCGACGGCAGCGAGTGCGCCGGCAGGCTGTAGGTGCGCCCGGTCGAGTCGAGGAACACCGCCTGCTGC
>JAFEDP010000220.1 GCA_018241545.1 Pseudomonadota bacterium | reverse complement strand
GCCGAGTGGCTGTCGGTGCCGGCGGAGGCGGTGCGCGCGGTCGAGGCGGCGCGCGCGCGCGGCGGGCGGGTGGTGGCGATCGGCACCACGGTGGTGCGCAGCCTCGAGACGGCGGCCGGCGGCGGCGCGCTCGTGCCGTACGCGGGCGAGACGCGGCTCTTCATCCGCCCGGGGTTCCGCTTCGCGGTGGTCGATGCGCTCGTCACCAACTTCCACCTGCCGGAGTCGACGCTGCTGATGCTGGTGTGCGCGTTCGCCGGGCGCGAGGCGGTGCTCGCCGCCTACGCCCACGCGGTGCGCGGGCGCTACCGGTTCTTCAGCTACGGCGACGCGATGTTCGTGACGCCGGCTCCCGGCGCGCGGGGTATGCCATGAGGTTCGACCTGATCGCGACCGACGGCGACGCGCGCCGCGGCCGGCTCGAGTTCACGCGCGGCAGCGTCGAGACGCCGGCGTTCATGCCGGTGGGCACCTACGGCACGGTCAAGGCGATGACGCCGGAGGAGCTGGTCGAGGGCGGTGCCGAGATCGTGCTCGGCAACACCTTCCACCTGTGGCTGCGCCCCGGGCTCGGGATCATCGGCGCGCACGGCGGGCTGCACCGGTTCATGCACTGGCAGCGGCCGATCCTGACCGACTCCGGCGGCTTCCAGGTGTTCAGCCTCGCCAAGCTCAGGAAGCTCAGCGAGGCGGGGGTGCGCTTCCGCTCGCCGGTCGACGGCGCCGAGGTGTTCCTGTCGCCCGAGGAGTCGATGCGCATCCAGCGGGTGCTGGGCTCGGACATCGCCATGCAGTTCGACGAGTGCACCCCGTACCCGGCCACCGAGCGCGCCGCGCGCGAGTCGATGGAGCTCAGCCTGCGCTGGGCGCGGCGCAGCCGCGACGCCTACTACGACGCCGGCGACGGCGGCCCGCCGGGCGTGCTGTTCGGCATCGTGCAGGGCGGCATGTACCGCGCGCTGCGGCAGGCCTCGTGGGAGGGGCTCGCCGCGCTCGACCTGCCCGGCCACGCGGTCGGCGGGCTTGCGGTCGGCGAGCCGGAGGAGGAGCGGCTGCGGGTGCTCGAGGAGACCGTGCCGCTGCTGCCCGCCGGCCGGCCGCGCTACCTGATGGGCGTCGGGCGGCCCGAGGACCTGGTCGAGTCGGTGGCCCGCGGCATCGACATGTTCGACTGCGTGATGCCCACCCGGCACGCGCGCAACGGGCACCTCTTCACCGCGGCCGGCGTCCTCAACATCAGGAACGCCCGGCACGCCTCCGACCTCGGGCCGGTGGACGAGGGCTGCGACTGCTACACCTGCCGCCATTACAGCCGGGCCTACCTGAGGCACCTCGACCGGGCCGGCGAGATCCTCGGCAGCCGGCTGAACACGATCCACAATCTGCACTTCTATCAAGCGCTTATGAAGGCGATCCGGGCGGCGATCGAGGCCGGGCGCTTCGCCGAGTTCCGCCGCGCCTTCCACGCCGCCCGGACCCAAGGGGACGATGCGCCTGTGGCATAATGCCCGGCTACGCCCATAGAGCGCCTGTCCGGGGAAAACGCATGGATTTTCTGATCTCGGCCGCCTACGCCCAGACCGCGGCTCCGGGTCCACAGTCGACGCTGATGCAGCTGCTGCCGATCGTGGTGCTGTTCGTCGCCTTCTACTTCCTGCTGATCCGGCCCCAGACCAAGAAGGCCAAGGAACACCGCGACATGGTCGCCAAGCTCGCGGTCGGCGACGAGGTCGTCACCTCGGGCGGCATCCTCGGCCGCGTGACCGAGGCGGGCGAGACCTTCGTCACCGTCGAGATCGCGCGCGACGTCGCGATCAAGGTGCAGCGCGTCCAGATCTCGCAGCTGATGCCCAAGGGCACCTTCAAGAACGCCTGAGGCCGCGGCCGACACGGAGCATCGTCCGGCATGAATCGCTATCCCCTGTGGAAGAGCCTGCTGTTCGCGGGCGTGATGGTCCTTGCGCTGCTGCTGGCGCTGCCCAACGTGTTCGGCGAGGCGCCGGCGCTGCAGCTGTCGCGCAAGGACGGCGAGCTGTTCAAGGGCGCCGACGGCGCGCAGTCCTTCCTGGACCTGCTGGCCAAGGAGCACATCGTTCCCGACACCAGCTACGTGCAGGACGGGCGCGTGGTGCTGCGCTTCACCGACGTGCCGACGCAGCTCAAGGCGCGTGACCTGATCGAGGCCTCGCAGCCGGGCGCCTACGCGATCGCGACCACCTTCGCCTCGCGCGCGCCCGCCTGGGTGCGCGCGGTGGGCCTCAAGCCGATGAGCCTCGGCCTCGACCTGCGCGGCGGCATCTACCTCGTCTACCAGGTCGACGTGGACGGGGCGGTCAAGCAGACGCTGCAGCGGCTCGAGCGCGACTACCGCCTGGCGCTGCGCGAGAAGCGCATCCAGTACGAGTCGGTCGAGGGCGGCCCCGGCGGCGTCGTCGTCACCCTCAAGGAGGCGGCGCGGGTCGAGGACGCGCGCGCGGCGCTCGCGGCGGTCGATCCCAACGTCACGCTCGCGGTCAGCGACCTGACGATCCGCGCGACGCTGTCCGAGCAGCAGGTGCGCCAGCGCCAGGACTTCGCGATCCAGCAGAACATCACCGCGCTCGGCAACCGCGTCAACGCGCTCGGCGTGTCGGAGGCGAGCGTGCAGCGCCAGGGCGCGAACCGCATCGCGGTGCAGCTGCCGGGCGTGCAGGACGCGAGCGAGGTCATCCGCCTGCTCGGCAAGACCGCGACCCTCGAGTTCCGGCTCGTCGACCAGACCGGCAACCCGGTCGAGGCGCAGCAGACCGGGCACGCCCCGCTCGGCACCAAGCTCTACAAGGAGCGCCGCACCGGCCGGCCGGTGCTGCTCAAGCGCGAGGTCATCGTCTCCGGCGAGCAGCTGACCGACGCCACCTCGACCTTCCAGCAGGGCGAGCCGGCCGTCAGCATCCGCCTCGACGCCCGCGGCGGCGACGAGATGCTGCGCACCACGCGCGAGAACGTCGGCAAGCCGATGGCGGTGGTGTTCATCGAGCGCGAGCGCCAGCTGCGCGAGCAGAACGGCGAGAAGGTCGCGGTCGACGTCACGCGCGAGGAGGTCATCAACGTCGCGACCATCCGCGGCGTGTTCTCCAACCAGTTCCAGATCACCGGCCTCACCAGCCGCGAGGGCCAGGAGCTCGCCAAGCTGCTGCGCGCCGGCGCGCTGGCGGCGCCGGTGTTCATCGTCGAGCAGCGGCTGATCGGCCCGGGGCTCGGCCAGGACAACATCGACAAGGGCGTGCGCGCGCTGGTGATCGGCTCGGTGCTGCTGTTCGTGTTCATGGCGGTCTACTACAGCGCCTTCGGCCTGGTCGCGAACTTCGTGCTGATCTGCAACGTGGTCCTGCTCACCGCGTGCCTGTCGCTGTTCGGCGCGGCGCTGACGCTGCCGGGCATCGCCGGCATCATGCTGACCGTCGGCATGGCGGTCGACGCCAACATCCTGATCTACGAGCGCATCCGCGAGGAACTGCGCAACAAGAGCACGCCGCACGCCGCCATCAAGGCCGGCTTCGAGAAGGCGTTCTCCGCGATCCTGGACGCGAACGTGACGACCTTCATCGCCGGCGTCGTGCTGTTCCTGTTCGGCACCGGCCCGATCAAGGGCTTCGCCGTCGTGCTGTCGCTCGGCATCGGCACGACGCTGTTCACCGCGCTGATGGGCAGCCGCACCGTGATCGGCCTGGTCTGGGGCCGGCGCGCCGCGATCCAGCGCCTGCCGGTCTGACGCGCGAGGAGTCTTCGAGCCATGGAAATCCTCCACAAGGTCCCGCGCATCCGCTTCATGGCGCAGCGCAAGATCTGCTACGTGATCTCGGCGCTGATCGTCGTCGGCTCGCTCGCCGCCGAGGCGGTCAACGGCCTCAACCTCGCGGTCGACTTCACCGGCGGCGTGGTGGTCGAGGCCAGCTTCTCGGGCACCGCCGACCTCGACCGGACCCGCGCGGCGCTGCACAGCGCCGGCTACTCCGAGGTCCAGGTGCAGAACTTCGGCTCCTCGCGCGACGTGCTGGTGCGCCTGCCGCCGCTCGGCGCCAACGAGTCCGCCAACACGCTGACGCAGAAGATCAGCGCCGCGCTCGGCAGCGTCGACTCCAGCGTGCAGCTGCGGCGCACCGAGGTCGTCGGCCCGCAGGTCGGCAAGGAGCTGATGGTCAAGGGCGCGACCGCGCTCGGCATCACGGCGCTGCTGATCCTGCTGTACATCGCGGTGCGCTTCCGCTGGAAGTTCGGCATCGGCGCGGTGCTGGCGACGCTGCACGACCCGTTCGTGGTGGTCGGCGTGTTCGCGATCACCGGCATGACCTTCGACCTGACGGTGCTGGCCGCCGTGCTGGCCGTCATCGGCTACTCGATCAACGAGACCGTGGTCGTGTTCGACCGCGTCCGCGAGCTGTTCCCGCAGATGCGCAAGTCCGAGCCGCTCGAGGTGTTCGATCGCGCCATCAACGAGACGCTGTCGCGAACCTTGATCACCAAGTTCGCCACCCTGATCGTGGTGGTGGCGCTGTACGCGTTCGGCGGCGAGGCGCTGCGCGGCTTCGGTCTCGCGCTGATCGTCGGCATCCTGGCCGTCACCTACTCCTCGATCTGGATCGCGAGCGGCGTCGCGCTCGACCTCGGCTCCTCGCACCGCGACCTGATGCCCTCGGAGCGGCGCGCGCCGGTCGACGACCTGCCCTGAGCGTGCCGGGCGGCCCGCCGTGCTCGCGCTGCTGACCGACCCCGCCGCATGGCTGTCGTTCGTCACGCTGTCGGTGCTCGAGGTGGTGCTCGGCATCGACAACATCGTGTTCCTGGCGATCCTGGTCGGCCGGCTGCCGCCGGAGCGGCGCCACGCGGCGCGGCTCGGCGGGCTGGCGCTCGCGATGCTGACGCGCATCGCGCTGCTGCTGTCGATCACCTGGCTGATCGCGCTCAACGCGCCGCTGTTCGCGGTGTCCGGCAACGAGATCTCGAGCCGCGACCTGGTGCTGATGGCCGGCGGGCTGTTCCTGCTGTGGAAGAGCGTGCTCGAGATCCACACCAGCATCGAGGGGCCGCCGCGCGAGCGCACGGTGCGCCCGCCGCGGCGCGTGCTGGCGGTGATCGTGCAGATCGCGGTGATCGACGTCGTGTTCTCGCTCGACTCGGTGTTCACCGCGGTCGGGCTCGCGCAGCACGTCGAGATCATGATCGCGGCGATCGTGGTCGCGGTGGTGTTCATGATGTTCGTCTCGAAGGGCATCAGCGACTTCATCGAGCGCCGCCCGACCGTCAAGGTGCTGGCGCTCGCGTTCCTGATCCTGATCGGCGTCGCGCTGATCGCCGATGCGCTCGACTTCCACATCCCGAAGGGCTAT
>JAFEDP010000021.1 GCA_018241545.1 Pseudomonadota bacterium | reverse complement strand
GCCGTCGGCGCGCCGGACGCGCTGGCGGCGCCGGTCACGGTGCTCGTCGCCTTCCTGGGCTGGATCATCGGCGACTACGCGCATCGCTACCTGCGCGGCGAGCCCGGGCAGCGCCGGTTCGTCACCGCCTACCTCGCGACGCTCGCGGCCGTCGGCGCCGTGATCGCGAGCGACCACCTGGCGCTGCTCGTGGGCGCCTGGGCCGCGAGCAGCGTCGGCCTGCATCAGCTGCTGACCTTCTACCGCGAGCGCCCGGCGGCGGTGGTCGTGGCCCACAAGAAGTTCCTCGCGAGCCGCCTGGCCGAGGCGTGCCTCGTGGCGGCGATGGTGCTGCTGGTGCGGGAGTGGGGCTCGCTCGACCTCGCCGTCCTCGGCGCGCGCGCGGCCGGCGCGCCGCAGCTGCCGTGGAGCGCGGGCGCGGCGGCGGCGCTGATCGCGGTCGCGGCGCTGCTCAAGTGCGCGCAGCTGCCGCTGCACGGCTGGCTGATCCAGGTCATGGAGGCGCCGACGCCGGTATCGGCGCTGCTGCACGCGGGCGTCGTGAACCTCGGCGGCTACGTGCTGATCCGCCTCGCCCCCCTGATCAGCGCCTCGCCCGTCGCTGAGGCGCTGCTGGTCGTGGTCGGCACCACCACCGCCGCCGCGGCCGGCCTCGTGATGCTGACCCGCGTCACGGTCAAGGTCCGCCTCGCCTGGTCGACCTGCTCGCAGATGGGCCTGATGGTGACCGAGTGCGGACTCGGGCTCTACGACCTCGCGCTGCTGCACCTGCTCGCGCATGCGCTCTACAAGGCGCATGCCTTCCTGACCGCGGGCGAGGCGGTGCTCGCGGCCGGGGAGCGGGACCTGCTTGACTCCAGCGACGGCGCGACGCGCGCACCGACCGCGTGGACGCAGACGCAGGCGCTCGGGCTCACGCTGCTCCTGGTCGCGGGCTCCGCCGCGCTGTGGCACCGGTGGCTCGGTGCGCCCGCACTGCCGTGGCTCAGTGGCGCGCTCCTGTCCTGCGGGCTCGCGACGCTGCTCTGGTGGCCGCTCGCCCGCCGCCGTCACGGCGGGCGGGCGCTGATCGCGCTTGTGGCGGCGGCCCAGCTCTACCTCGGCTGGCACTGGCTGCTGTCGACGTCGATCCCGGTCGGCGCGCCCGCCGCTCCCGGCCCGCTCGCGGCCTGGTCGCTGCTGGTCTTCCTCGCGCTCTACTACGCCCAGCTGCCGGCCGGCGGGCGCGTGCCCGCGGCGCTGGCAGGCCGGGCCTACGACTGGGTCTACGCGGGGTTCTATCTTGACGAGCGCTTCACGCGCCTCGCGTTCCGGCTGTGGCCGGTGCGCACGCCGCCGCTCGCGTCCCGGCCGCCGCCCGCGGGACGTTCCTCCCGCACCCGGAGCCCCGCATGAATCCCGCCCGCACGCTGCCCTCGCCGTCACCCTCACCCTCGCCGCCGCCGCTGGCCGCCGCCATCGCGGCCGCCTGCGCGGCGGTCGCGCCGAGCTGGCCGCTGGACCGGCAGATCGCCGTGAACCCCTACTGGGGCTTCATCGACCGGCCCTTCGTCGAGGCGGCCTCGACGCTGCGGCGGCTGATCGGGGCCCGCTTCGCGCTGCCGGCCGCGGAGTACCTCGCCGCCTGGCGCCGCGGCACCATCACCGCCGCGGCGCTCGAGCGGGCCATGGCCGAGCACGGCGTCGCGGCGACCGCGGAGCAAGCGGTCGCGGCGCTACAGGCTGGCGGCGACCCCGCCGCGGGGTTGCCGCTGCCGTCGGACGTGCTCGACCGGCACGCCGCGCACGCGGGACCGCGCTGGCGCGAGACGATCACGCAGCAGGTGAGCCAGTACTGCGCGTCGTACTTCGACCGGCACCAGGCCGACTGGCACCGCGTGCGCGCCGGGGGCCTGTACGCGGGATGGCGCGACGGGCTGCGCGTCGATCACGCGCTCGAGCCACTGATGCACGCGCCGCAGATCCGCGCGCGCGCCGCCGCGTTGCCGGATGGCGCCGAGGACGCGATCGGCTGGGCGCTCGACCGGCTCGGCATCCCGCCGCAGGAGGCAACGGAGTTCCTCCAACTCTGCCTGCTGCGCATCAACGGCTGGGCCGCGTGGTGCGCGTACCTCGGCTGGGAGGCGGGCCTCGCCGGAGGCACCGACCCGCACCTGCGCGAGCTGCTGGCGATCCGCGCCGCCTGGGAGGCGCTGCTGCACGACGACCTCGACGCCGCGGGCGGCTGCGCAGCGGACTGGCGCGAGCCGTGGGTGCGCCGGCGGGTCGCCGCCGGGCCACCGTCCGCGGACTGGGAGCTGATCTGGCAGCGGGCCCACGAGTTCGGCTACCAGGACGGCCTCGCCCGGCTGCTCGCCGGGACCGGGCCGGCACGGCCGGCGCCCGGCGCCACGCCCGCGGCGCAGCTCGTGTTCTGCATCGACGTGCGCTCCGAGCGCCTGCGGCGGGCGCTCGAGGCCAGCGATCCGACGCTCGAGACCCGCGGCTTTGCAGGCTTCTTCGGCCTGCCGATCCAGTACCGCCCGCTCGGCACGGCGGCCGCCCGCCCGCAGCTGCCGGGGCTGCTGTCACCGGCGCTCGAGGTCAGCGACTCGACCGGGCACCCCGACGCCGACGCCGCCGTGGCCGGCCGGCGGCGGGCGGCCCTGGACGGGACGTCGCTCTGGCGACCCTTCCTGCGCTCACCGTCCGGCGGCTTCTCGCTCGTCGAGACCCTCGGGCTCGGCTACGCCGGCGCGCTGCTGCGACGGCACTTCGGCGCCGCCGCCGCGTCCACGGCCTCGCTCGGACTGCGCGCGGACGACGCTAAGGCGCTGCGACCGCGGCTGCTGCCGGCCGACCGCGCCGCGGCCGCGCGCCACGCGGATCTCGTCGCGGGCATCCTGCGCGCGATGGGGCTCACCCAGGGCTTCGCGCGCCTGCTGGTGCTCGTCGGCCACGGCAGCCAGAGCGCCAACAACCCGCAGGCCGCCGCGCTCGAGTGCGGCGCCTGCGGCGGACACACGGGCGAGGTCAACGCGCGCGTGCTCGCGGGCCTGCTCAACGACCCGGACCTGCGCACCGCCCTCGGCGAGCGCGGGATCGACATCCCCGCGCATACGCTGGCGGTCGCGGCGCTGCACAACACGACGACCGACGAGGTGGCGCTGCTCGACCTCGCGCAGGCGCCGGCCAGCCATGCCGACGCGCTGCAGCGCCTCGCCCGCGGCCTCGAGGCGGCCGGGCAGCGCACGCGCGCGGAGCGCGCGCCGGACCTCGGCCTCGCCGGCCTCGTGGCGCGCCCGCCCGCGCTGCTGCGCCGGCTGAGGGCCCGCGCCCGGGACTGGGCCGAGACGCGTCCGGAGTGGGGCCTCGCCGGCAATGCATCGCTGATCGTCGCGCCGCGCGCACGGACGCGCGGGCTCGACCTCGCAGGCCGCGCGTTCCTGCACGACTACGACAGCGACGGTGATCGCGACGGCGCGCGGCTCGAGCTCATCATGACCGCGCCGATGGTGGTCGCCCACTGGATCAACCTGCAGTACTACGCCTCGACCGTGGACCCCGAGCGCTTCGGTAGCGGCAACAAGGTCCTGCACAACGTCGCCTGCGGTCGCATCGGCGTGTTCGAGGGCAACACCGGGGACCTGCGCATCGGGCTGTCACGCCAGTCGGTGCATGACGGGGAGCGCTGGCTGCACGAGCCGTTGCGGCTGTCGGTGGTCATCGACGCCCCGCGCGCGCGCATCGAGGCCGTGCTGCGGCGTCACGCGACGGTGCGCCGGCTGGTCGAACACCAGTGGCTGCACCTGTTCCGCTTCGGGGAGGACGGTCTCGAGTGGTACCGCGACGGCCGCTGGGCGGTATGGCGCTCACCGGCGCCGGCGCCTTAGCCGACCGCCGCCACCGCGTCGCGCCGCGCCGCGCCGCGCCGCGCCGCGCGGCTCAGCTAGCCTGCGAGTCGCTGAGGCGTCGGGGCCTTCGCCCCCCTACGCCGGCCGGCGCCGCGCGCAGCGGGACGAGGGCGGCGCGCGCTCGTGCAGGCGAGCGCGCGCCGCCGGCTCCGTCACTTCGAGACGGACTTCTTGAACATCCGGTCGATCTTCTCGTTCGTCGCATCACAGCACTGCTGGCTCGCGTGCGCGGCCGACGCCGCGGCATCCGCCTTGCTCTGCGCCTGCTGGGCCGCCGTCTGCGCCGCCTGGGCCGCACGGCTCGCGCTGTCGGCGGCGGCCTTGGCGCTGTCCCCGGTCGCCTGCAGCTTGCTGACCTGCGACTTGAGGTCGTCGAGCTGCGCCTGGATCGGCTTGAGATCGGTGCAGCCGCCCGCCATCGCGAGCACCAACGCCCCGGCCGCTACTGCAATCACGTGCGTCATCTGGACACTCCCATTGGTGGCTTCACTCACAAGCGGTGCCTCGCCCGTCGGCAGGCGAACGCACCTTCAACCGTAGCGCCGGTGGCGCGACGCCCACCGGCCAGCGTCCCGGAATTGTCGACGCCGGGACGGAGCCGACGCCGGCCCCGCCGTCCCGCCGCGCCTCAGGCGTCGATCCCGGGCACTCACGGCGCCGGCCCGGGCTTGAGCACGGCCGCCAGGTTCAGCGGCACGCTGCGGCCGGTGACCGCCGCGGACACGAACGGGGGGATGAGGTCGCCGAACCCCAGCGTCGAGATCCAGGGGCGGTACCGCAGGACGACGGTCTCGGCGAGCGTCGACCGACCCGAGCGCTCCTCGACCCGCGTCCACTTCTCCTCGAGCGGGCGCAGCCACGCCGACCTCGGCAGGTCTTCCCAGCCGGCCGACGAGCGCACGACGAACTCGCTGATCGGCGCATCGTGGCGCTGCACGGCCGGACAGCTCGCGCCGAGGCCCTCCCCCTCCTGCAGCACCTTCACGTTCTGCGGGAGCGGGCCGTCGCCGCAGCCAGCGGAGCCCGGCGGCGCGAGCGACAGCTCGTAGTAGGCCGGGTCGATCTCCGACGACAGCGGCCGACGCCGGCTCCAGATCTCGATGTAGCGGAAGGACGATCCGGTCAGACGGCTCCAGACGCCGATGTCGGTGTCCTCGCGCAGGTCGAGATAGCCCTCGGCGGCGGCCACTCGATACAGGTGCCAGCCGCCGTGCGCCTGGATCGCGGAACGGTAGGCGATGTACCCGGGCAGCACGTCCCACGCCGGCAGGCACAGGATCACCGCCGTGACACCGACGCGCAGCCACGGCAGCCCGGTCCGGTGGCCGACCCAGGCGCCGGCCAGCCAGGCCGCTGCCGCCACGCCCAGCAGCAGCGCGCAGCGGGCCGCAATCAGGACCATGGCCGGCCTCGCGCCGCCGCCGGCCGGCGCCGGCGGCCTGGCGCGCGGACCCGGGGAGCGACCGATGCGCGGACACGGCGCGGCATCACAGGTCGGCGAGCGGCCGATCCGCGGCCTTCGCATCCGCGAGCCGCAGCCGCGCGATGACCCGCTCGAGGCTGACGCGCAGCGAACGCAGCGTGGCGTCGGGCAGCGACGCGAGCGCCTCGGGCAGCAGGCCCTCGGCCGGTCCCGGCGCCCGTCGCAGCACGCGGGCCGCTGCGCTCGTCAGCGTCAGCCCGACGCGGCGCTGGTCCTGCGCCGAGCGCGTCTTGACGACGTAGCCGCGGCCGACCAGCTTCTCGACCAGCTGACTGCAGGTGGTCTGGTGGATCGAGAGCCGCCCCGCCAGCTGCGTGACGCCGATGCCCGGCGAGCGGCTGAGCTCGTGCAGCATCCACAGCTGGGAGCCCGAGACGCCGCAGGCCTCCTCGACCTCGCGGAAGTGCTGGCGGACCGACCCGTAGATCAGCCGGAACTGCTTGAGCACGTCGACCGACAGCGTCTGCCGGCTGCGCCGGCGGGCCTGGCGTGGGGCGGCGGTCATGCTGCGTCGGTCTCCCGGTGCGCCAGCACTTGCAGGTGCTGCGCGACCAATATAATGGATACCATTGTAATCGGCCGACCGGGCGCGCGTGCGGCGGGCGGATTACGATGCCTTCATGGAGTCAGCGGCCCCGCGGCCTGGGAGGACGGGTCTTCGGGGATGTAGTAGAGGTCGATGGACTTGCCGACGCGCTCGACGGGCGAGTAGGCGTCGAGCCACGCGTAGCCGGCGGCGCCGTGCACGCGCGCGAGCGCGGTGATGGCCACCCAGCCCGCGACCGCGCGGCCGGGCGCGAGCCGCGTGAGCTTCGGGAACGTCTCGCGCGTGAGGTCGGCCGTCCCCAGGTACGCGAAGGCGAAGGACGGCACCTTGAGCTCGGCGAGCCGGGTCTCGAGCCGCCTCAGGTCCTGGCCCCACGCGAGGTCGGAGTCGACGAGCACCGCCTCCGGGTGCGGCACGGCTTCGTTGAAGTACGGCAGGTAGTCGGGGTGGGCGGTGACGAGCGTGCTGACCTGCCAGCCGACGAGACCCACCACGACCGCGCAGGCGGCGCCGGCGAGGTCGCGGTTCCTGAGATCGCGGGCCCGGCGCCAGGCGAGCGCGATCAGGTGCGAGGCGCCGATGGCGAGGAACGGATACAGGATCAGGACGTGGCGAATCCCGATGTTGATATGGCTGTAGAGGCTCGCGAAGCCGAGGATCACGAGGAACAGCGTCGCCGGCGCGAGTCGCCACGGATCGGCGGTGCGCACGCCCTCGCGCGCCAGCACGCCCATGCCGACGGGACCGGTCAGCAGCAGGGCGATGGGCGTCTTGGCGGCGAGCGCCACCAGGTAGAAGTACCACCAGCCGCGCGTGCTGAGGTTGCCGAGCAGGTACGACAGGTGGCCGGTGCTGTTGTGCCACAGGACGGCGCGGATGCCGCCGACGAAAGTCCGCAGCGCCGCCGGCACGGGCACGTGCGCGCCGATGCCGTAGGCGATGCGATGCCCGAGGCCGTCGTCGCCGAACAGGAACGACAGCGTCGGGCTGAACCGGTGCGCCGAGTCCGTCAGGTAGACGAAGCCGCCGCCGTAGACGAGTGCGATGCACGCGGCCGCGACCGCGGCGGCGATGGAGACTGCGACCACGTGGCGGGCGGCCATGGCCGCGGTGTGGCGGACGACCTCGGCCGGGGTCGGCGCGCGGCGCACGGCCCGGACGAGACGCGGCAGCGAGAGCGCCAGCGCGCCGAGCCCGATGAACGGGATCGCCGACAGCTTGGTGGCCACGGCGATGCCGGACGTGAGGCCGAGCACGGCGGCGTCCCGCCGGCGCTTGCTTCGCAGCCAGCACTTGAACCAGTAGAGCGCGAGCAGCGTCGTCGCCGCCGCTGGCACGTCCAGGGTGGCGAGCGCGGCATGGCCCAGCACCGGCGGGACGGACGCGAGCAGGACCACCGCGAGCAGGGCCTCGCGGTCGGAACCGCAGGCGCGCCGCGCCCACAGCCAGGTGGCGACGAGGAGCAGCGCCAGGAACGGCAGCGTCCCGCAGCGCGCGAGCGTCAGATACAGGTCGTAGTGCCCGCCGCCGTAGAGGATCGCCACGCCCTCGGGCGTGCCGTCCGGCGGCGGCGCGCCCACCGAGCGTGCGCCGGCGAGGTACGGGCCGAGCGCGATCAGCACGCGGGCGAGCGGCGGATGCTGGATGTCGTACTCGTACTTGCCCTTGTCCAGCAGCTCCATCCCGGCGGCCAGATGCTCGGGCTCGTCCCACGTGTGCCCGTAGACGCGCCAGGTGCTCGCCGCGAGCAGCAGGGCGACCAGGACGACGAGCACGAGCGCGAGGCGCAGCGGCGCCGCGGCAGGCCGGCTGTCGAGCGGTGGGCGGGCGTCAGTCATGGTGCAATCTTCGGCAATCTAGCATCTCGTCGACCGCGGTCCCGGTCGCGCCGCAGACGTCCGGGTGGCGTCTCGTTCACGGTGTTCCGCTCTCCGACCGTCGCCGGCCGCAATCGTTTGGCCAACCGTGGCATTTTTGTGCTGCCGAGCGGCAGCCGGATCCGAGGCCTCGACTTATGACGCTCCCCGCGCCGTGCCCGCCATCGCCCTCTGCCCGTCGACCCGAGGCGCACCACCGTGAATGACCGCCAGATCACCCTGATCGGACGCCTGCCGCGCTGGATCCAGCCGGGCCCGTGGGTGCGCGGCCTGATCTTCTGGGGCGGCGCCGTCCTGACGGGGGCGGTGGCCGTCGCCCTCGCCCGGGCCAGCGACTGGGCGCTGCGCGTGTGTCGCGCCGCCGCGCACGAGAGCAGTGTCTGGCCGTGGGTCGCGCCACCGCTGGGGCTGGCATTCGCCGCTTGGCTGACGCGGCGCTTCTTCCCAGGTGCGCAGGGCAGCGGGATTCCGCAGACCATCGCCGCGCTGTCGGTCACCGAGCCGGGCGAGCGTGGCCGCCTGCTGTCGCTGCGCATCGCGGTCGGCAAGTTCCTGGTCACGATCCTCGGGCTCGTCAGCGGCGCCTCGGCCGGCCGCGAGGGACCGACCGTGCAGATCGGCGCCTCGATCATGCATTCGCTCGGCCGCATCGTTCGCTTCGCGCCCGCGGACATGGACCGCGGCCTGATCCTCGCCGGGGGGGCGGCCGGCGTCGCTGCCGCCTTCAATACGCCGCTGGCCGGCATCGTATTCGCCATCGAGGAACTGGCGCGGTCGCTCGAGGAGCGCAACTCGGGGACGATCCTGACCGCCGTGATCCTGGCGGGCATCACGTCGGTGGCCCTCGTCGGCAACTACACGTACTTCGGCGTCACCCATGCCGCGCTCGACGAGCCGCGCATGTGGCTCATCGTCCCGGTCTGCGGCGTCGTCGGGGGCCTGAGCGGCGGCCTCTTCGCCCGCGCGATGCTGGCCGTGCGGCGCGGAATGCCCGGATGGATCGCCGCGCTGGGCACCTCCTCGCCGATCGCCGTGGCGATCGTGTGCGGCTTCCTCGTCGCCGCCCTCGGATGGGCGACCAGCGGGGCGACCTTCGGCACCGGGTATGTGGAGGCCAAGGCGCTGGTGCAGCAGGAGGTCGTCCCCAGTTACTGGTTCGCGCCAGCCAAGGCGCTCGCGACCCTGGCCTCGTACGCCACCGGGATTCCGGCGGGAATCTTCGCGCCGTCGCTCGCGATCGGCGCCGGCATCGGCGGTGCGCTGAGCAAGCTCGTCAGCATCGCGCCAGGTGGAGCGACCGTCGTGCTGGCGATGGCCGCGTACTTCGCGGGCGTCGTCCAGGCGCCGCTCACGGCCCTCGTGATCGTCAGCGAGATGACCGGCAATCGCGCCCTGACGCTGCCACTGATGGGCGCGGTGCTGATCGGCCGCGGCAGCAGCGCGCTCGTGTGCCAGGAAGCGCTCTACCGGGCGCTGTCACGCTCGTTTGCCGGCTCGTCCGCCGGCGCCACCGAAGCACGCGATAGCGGAGAGGGTGGGCCGCGTCGGGGAACCTAGCGCGGCCTCGGCGCTCGGATCGTGCTGTACCGGCGACCGGCGCGCCTGCCTGCGGTCGAGGGCTCGCGAGCGACGAGCGGCGCCCGCTCGAGCTGGCACACCGGTCCTCGCCGCGTGCCTCTTTCCCCCGGCCCCGAGTGCCGGATTTGGAACACGTCGGAGCGGCTCTGGCCGCTAGTCCGGCGCTCCGGTCGGAGCACCGCTCGGCGGCCCAGCGCACCGCGGTCGTCATCGCGTCGGCACTCTCGATACGGAGCGCGATGCGCTGCAATATAGCTGTGCATTGGCAGTGGATGGCATCATGAACCGCGCCACTGCCGCCGGCACGGCCTGCCCGTGCCCTCGTTCGTGGTTTGGGACCATCTGGCACCTCGCAGCTCGGCGCGGCGTCAACGACGCTTGGGGGGACAATGCGACGGTGGCTGCGGGACGGAACCTGTTCGGAAGTCTCGTCTGACCGCGGGTCGTCGAAGGAACGGTGATTGGCGCCATGACCCTCCCATGCCATCCAATGCGTGCTTGCGGCTCCGTCGCGATAGCGCTACTCGCGATAGCGGTCCCTTCCTTGGCTGCGGGTCCCGCGCGCGCCGCGCAGTCCGACGCCGACACTGCCTATGTCGGCGCCTCGATACTCGACGCCGACGGCAGCCGATTCATCCGCGACGCCACGCTATTGGTGCACGGAACGACCATTGCGGCCATCGGCCCAACCAGCTCCACCCCACTTCCGCCGGGAACCCGCTGCGTGAAGCTGGACGGCCGATTCATCATTCCGGGCCTCGTCAACACGCACGTGCACCTCGCGACCCGGGCTGATCCGCGCCAAGCGCGTGCGTACCTGCGTCGCGAACTCTTCAGCGGCGTCACCATGGTGCGCGACATGGCGGGTGACGTCCGTCTCATCGCGGAGCTGAAGCGCGAGGCCGCGGAACACGAATTCCCGTCGCCCGACATCTACTACGCTGCACTGATGGCCGGAGCAACCTTCTTCACGGATCCGCGGACGCATGATGCTTCCTACGGACTCGAGCCCGGCACGGCTCCCTGGATGCAGGCGATCACGCCGACCACCGACATCCGACTGGCGATTGCCAGAGCGCGGGGAACGGGCGCCACCGGGATCAAGTTGTACGCCGATCTGCCCGCGCAGGTGGTGGAAGCGCTCACCGAGGAAGCTCACCGCCAGGGACTGCTCGTCTGGGCGCATGCCGCTGTATTTCCGGCGAAGCCCAGTGACGTCATCCGAGCCGGCGTGGATGTGATCAGCCACGCGGACTTCCTCGCCTTCGAGACCCTCCCTTCGTTCCCGCAGACTTTCGCCGAAGCGAGGTCGGCGGACTTGCGCCACTGGCAGACGGCGCCAGCCCTGAACGCGGTGCTTGCGGAGATGAAGCGGCGCGGCACGATCCTGGATGCAACCGTCGATGTCGGCTACCGGAGCTCCACGCCGAAGTGGCCGGCCGCTCTGGCGAGCCAATTGACGCACGAGGCCTACCTGCAGGGGATTCCCGTATCCGCTGGCACGGACGACGACGCCGACTGGAAGTATGCCGACAGCGCGCTGCTGGATGAGATCGAGCGACTTGTCCACGACGTTGGCATGACCTCGGCCGACGCGCTCCGATCCGCGACCACGATCGGTGCGCGCACGATCGGCAAGCAGGACCTCGCAGGCGTGCTCATGGCGGGCAGACTCGCCAATTTCGTCGTTCTTCGGGCTGACGCCCTTAAGGACATCCGCAACCTGCGTCGTATCGACCGGGTCGTCAAGGACGGTATTGAGTACCGGCGCAGCGCCTATCGGCCTGTCACCCCTTCCGGGATGGCGCGTCGCCCCCTATGACATGGCGCGCGTGACTCCGGCTTCATGCCTGAGAGCTCTCCGTGCCACGTGGCGCCCTGAGTTTGACCCTCTGCGATTCCTAGGCGTCATGTCATGAGCACTCATGAATGTCGCCGATTCGATTGGCTGGAGGAAGCGGACCTGCGGCAACGCCATCAGCTTCCTGCGAAGGGCCCTCGAGTTTGGCTACCTAGCCCTTCCCGATCGCCACGATCCGCGCCAAAGGTGTGGAGCGGGCGTGGGCCGCACGAGGACCGACCGGCCGGTGATCGCCCGACTCTCGATGCTGCCGAAACGCCAATCGAGGCCCCGCGCGGCCCGCTGCAATCGGAGGTTCTGTGACGCAGACGTTCAGGCCTCGCGCTCCCGGAGCACGACGCACGCGGAGCGCGTTGCCGAGCCGGCGATGCGCGTCCCGTGACGCATCGGCGGCGGCGGACCTGGGCCCTGCCTGTCCAGGGAATGCCGATTGAATGAGCGGCCGAATGCTCAGAGACGGCGTGACGGTCAGCGCCATTGGAAGCCAGGGAGAGAGTTCATGTCGCGAACGCTGATGTTCGTGTGCCTGTGGATGGCCGCGTCGACGTGCGCGCAGGCCGACCAGACGTCGAATCCGCCGCAGGCGGACGTGCGCTCGCCCGCTCCGCCGTCGGCCAGGGCGTCGGACGCGCTCGCAGACATGCCGCTGTGGGCCTACGGGATCGCGACACTGCCCCAGCCCGGCGACACCGCCAAGCCACAAGGCTGGGGACGGCAGTTCAACCCGGCGATGAGTCGCGACGACCAGCTCCGGCCAGTCCTTCACGTCGCCGGCAGCCCGCGAACCTACGCGCCCATCGACCTCAATGACTGGGCGAACGTCGTCGACTGGTTCCCGGACGAACATGCGCCGATGCCCGAGGTCGTGCAGCACGGCTCGGCCGCGCTCGGCGAAAGGAGGCGCGCTTGCGCATTCTGTCATCGCATCAGCGGCGGTGGGCGGCCCGAGAACGCGCCGATTGCCGGATTGCCGGTCGAGTATTTTCTGCGCCAGCTCGAGGACTTTCGCAGCGGCCGGCGGCATTCGACCGATCCACGCAAGCCGAATGTTCCGACCATGATCGAAATCGCGCGGGCGATCAGCCCAGACGAAGCACGCGCCGCGGCCGAGTACTACGCCAAGCAATCCGGCGCACCGCGCATCCGCATCGTCGAGAGCGATCGCGTGCCGCCGCTTCGGCTGCGCGGGAACCTCTTCGTCGCCACCAGCCAGGAGCGCACTGAACCGCTGGCGGACCGCATCGTCGAATTGCTCGATGGCGAGAACGAGCAGTTCAACGACAATCCGCACGTTGGCTACATGGCCTACGTGCCGCGCGGCGGCATCGAACGCGGGCGCGCGCTCGTGGCCGCGGGCACATCAGGCGCTCCGGCCGCCGCGGGGACGACTGCGCAGCCCTGCACCGCGTGCCACGGAACCGAACTACACGGACTCGGCCCGGCGCCGCCGCTCGCCGGGCGCTCGCCCAGCTACCTCGTACGCCAGCTGTACGACTTCAAGACCGGCTCACGGGTCGGCAGCCTGGCACCGTTGATGAAGCCAGTCGCGAGCCGCCTGACCACGCAGCAGATGACCGACATCGCGGCGTACATCGCCTCGTTGCCGTAATGGCGCGACGCTCGTCGCGGCATCCGTTCCAAGCCGGCATCGCTCCCGTCCCGGTGATGTCCGGCAAGCAGCCTCGGTGCCAGAGCCGATGACGGCGGGCGGGGCGCAGCTGCCGCGCCGCTGCCGACCGCTGGGCCACACCGACTCGCGCGGTCACGCAGCGAACTGACTGCGCCCGAGGCGCGCTCGCCGGGGCGGATGGGGCGCGTTCCCGTACCGGGGCGCGAGCTCGCCGGAGAAGTCCGCGCGCGGCGCGTGGCGGGCCGAGACGACGTACGGCCGGGCGGAAGCCGTCGAGAACACAGGGCAGCGCGCCGACGCGGCATACGCCCGAAACCGGCGCACCGCACCCATCCAGTTGTCGTGCTTGCAGGAATGAAGTTGGCGGAGAGAGAGGGATTCGAACCCTCGAAGGGCTTTTGACCCTTACACCCTTAGCAGGGGTGCGCCTTCGACCACTCGGCCATCTCTCCGGACACCGGCGGACCGGGCGCCCGGATGATACTGGGGCCCGGGAGGGTGGGTCAAAAAGAAAACGTCGGGGCGGCGCTGCGCGCCGCCCCGCGGGTGTGGCTCAGCTGCGGCCGCCCGCGCCGAGCAGCACGGCCGAGGCCGGATCGTCGCCGCTCTCGGTCTCCGGGGACTCCCCGGCTTCCTCGCGCTTGATGCGCTCGAAGATCTCTTCCCGGTGCACGGCAACGTTGCGCGGCGCGTTAACGCCGATCCGTACCTGGTTGCCCTTCACACCCAGCACGGTCACGGTGACGTCTTCGCCGATCATCACCGTCTCGCCGACTCGGCGTGTGAGGATCAACATGGCTTGCTCCTTGAAATCGCGCGGCCCTCTTCGCCCGCGCTCTATGTCCGGGCCAAGCATAACAACGTTGCCGGCGTATTAGACAGTCCTTAAGTCTTTGATATAATGAAGGTATATCAGTTTCCGGGTTTCTCTTAGAACGGCGCGCCGAGGCGCTCGCCGACCAGCGCCGGGACGAGTCCGAGCGCCGCATCGAGGCCGCCCACGTCAGTGCCGCCGGCCTGGGCAAAGTCGGGTCGCCCGCCGCCCCGCCCGCCCACCTTGGCGGCCGCCGCGGCCACCACCTCGCCCGCCTTGACGCGCGCCGTGAGGTCGGCCGTGACCCCGGCGACCAGGGTGACCTTGCCGTCCGCGTCGGCCGTGCCGAGCACGATCACCGCGCTGCCGAGCTTGTCCTTGAGCTGGTCGACCGCGGCGCGCAGCGCCTTGGCGTCGAGCCCGTCGACGCGGGCGGCGACGACGCGCGCCGGGCCCACCTGCACGGCGCCGGCAGCCAGGTCCCGGCCCTGCCCGCTCGCGAGGCGCGCCTTGAGCGAGTCGACCTCGCGCTCGAGGCGGCGCGCGCGCTCGGCGAGCGCGGTGACCTTGTCGAGCACGTCCTCGCGGCTGCCGCGCACGAGCCCCGCCACCTCGCGCAGCAGGTGCTCGCCGAGGCCGAGGTACGCGAGCGCCGCCTCGCCGGCCACGGCCTCGATGCGGCGCACGCCGGCCGCCACGCCGCCCTCGGCGACGATCTTGACCGGGCCGATGTCGCCGGTGCGCGCGACGTGCGTGCCGCCGCAGAGCTCGGTGGAGAAGTCGCCGAAGCGCAGCACCCGCACGGTGTCGCCGTACTTCTCGCCGAAGAGAGCCATGGCGCCGGCCGCGACCGCCTCGTCGTACGGCAAGACGCGCACGTCGGCGGCGACGTTGCCGAGCACCTCGGCGTTCACCAGCCGCTCGATGCGCGCCAGCTCGTCGGCGGTCACCGGTGCGAAGTGCGAGAAGTCGAAGCGCAGCCGCTCGGGCTCCACCAGCGAGCCCTTCTGCTGCACGTGCGCGCCGAGCACGCGGCGCAGCGCCGCGTGCAGCAGGTGCGTCGCGGAGTGGTGGCGCGCGGTCGCGGCGCGCTTCTCGGTCGCGACACGCGCCTCGAGATGGTCGCCGACCGCGAGCCGGCCGCGCGTGACGAGCCCGGCGTGCGCGTGCGCATCGCGCAGCTTCTGCGTGTCCTCGACCTCGAAGTCGCCGCCCTCGCCGGCCAGCGTGCCGGTGTCGCCGACCTGCCCGCCGCCCTCGGCGTAGAACGGCGTGCGATCGAGCACCACGCGCCCGCGCGCGCCCTGCGCGAGCTCGGCGACGCTCGCGCCGGACTCGTCCAGGAGCGCCACCACGCGCCCGCGGCCGGCGAGCGACTGGTAGCCGTCGAACTCGGTGCGCTCGGCGAGCTGCACCGACTCGCGCAGGTCCACGCCGAAGCGGCTCGCGGCGCGGGCGCGCTCGCGCTGCGCCTGCATCGCGGCCTCGAAGCCCGCCTCGTCGACGCCGAGGCCGCGCTCGCGCGCGATGTCGGCGGTCAGGTCGACCGGGAACCCGTAGGTGTCGTAGAGCTTGAACACGGTCTCGCCCGGCAGCGTGCGCCCGCCGTCCGGCAGCGCCGCGATCGCGGCCTCGAGCATCGTCATGCCGGAGGCGAGCGTCTCGGCGAAGCGGGCCTCCTCCTGCGCCAGCACCCGGCGCGCGTGCTCGGCGCCCGCCACGAGTTCCGGGTAGGCGGCGCCCATCGCTCGCACCAGCGCCTCGACGAGCTCGTGGAAGAACGGCCGCGTCTGGCCGAGCTTGTAGCCGTGGCGGATGGCGCGGCGGATGATGCGGCGGAGCACGTAGCCGCGGCCCTCGTTCGAGGGCAGCACGCCGTCGACGATCAGGAACGTGCAGGCGCGGATGTGGTCGGCGATCACGCGCAGGCTCGGCGAGCCGAGGTCGGTCGCGCCCGTGACCCGGGCGGCCGCGGCGATCAGGTCGCGGAACAGGTCGATGTCGTAGTTCGAGTGCACGCCCTGCATGACCGCGGCGACGCGCTCGAGGCCCATGCCGGTGTCGACGCTCGGCTTCGGCAGCGGCGTCAGCGTGCCGTCGGCGGCGCGCTCGTACTGCATGAACACCAGGTTCCAGATCTCGACGAAGCGGTCGCCATCCTCGTCGGGCGAGCCCGGGGGCCCGCCCGGGATCGCGGGACCGTGGTCGTAGAAGATCTCGGTGCACGGGCCGCAGGGACCGGTGTCGCCCATCGCCCAGAAGTTGGACTTCGCGCCCATGCGCGCGATCCGCTCGGGCGCGACGCCGGCCTCCTTGACCCACAGGTCGAAGGCCTCGTCGTCGGTCTCGTAGACGGTGACCCACAGCCGGTCGCGGTCGATGCCGAGCTCGCCGGTAACGAACTCCCACGCGAAGCGGATCGCGTCGCGCTTGAAGTAGTCGCCGAAGCTGAAGTTGCCGAGCATCTCGAAGAACGTGTGGTGGCGCGCGGTGTAGCCGACGTTCTCGAGGTCGTTGTGCTTGCCGCCGGCGCGCACGCAGCGCTGCGAGGTCACGGCGCGGCGGTACGGACGCTGGTCCTTGCCGAGGAACACGTCCTTGAACTGGACCATGCCGGCGTTGGTGAACAGCAGCGTCGGGTCGTTGCCCGGGACCAGCGGGCTCGAGGCCACCACCGCGTGGCCGTGGCGCCGGAAGTAGTCGAGGAAGCGGCTGCGCAGCTCGGCGCTCGAGGGGACGCGGCGGGAGGTGTCGTGCATGGGGTCGGGCCCGGTGACCGGGCGAAGTCAGGGGAAACCAGGGATTCTAGCGGGGACCGGGTCCGCCGGGGGCGGCTAATCGGCGCTCGGCTCGTCGTCGCCCGGCTCGTCCTGCACGGACGGGTCGTCGAGGTCGAGGTCCTCGACGGCGCGGGCGCCGAGCGCATGGCGGACCTGGGCGCCGGTGAACCCGCGCTGGAGCAGGAAGCGCACCTGGCGGGCCCGCTCCGCGGGTCCCGCCGGCGCGCCGGACCCGAAGCGGCGCCGCCTCAGCTCCGCCGCCCGCTCGGCCCAGGCCGGCGAGCGCGGCTCGACCGCGGACTCGACGAGCGCCGCGGCGACTCCGTGGCGACGCAGCTCGAGCATGATCCGCACCGGACCCTGTCCGCGCGCGATGCGGCCCGCGACCGCCGCCTCGACGTAGCGCGCGTCGTTGACGAGCCGCTCGTCCTCGAGCTCGCTGACGGCCGTCTC
>JAFEDP010000219.1 GCA_018241545.1 Pseudomonadota bacterium | reverse complement strand
GGCCATGTCGCCGTGCATGTCGAGCATCGCCTTCGGCGCCTTGAGGTTGAGGCCGCCGGTGTCGAAGCACAGGCCCTTGCCGACCAGCGCGAGCGGCGGGCCGCTCGCGCCGCGCGGGCGGTACTCGAGCTTGACGAGCGCCGCGTCGCGCCGCGCGCTGCCGCGCGCCACTGCGAGGAAGGCGCCGGCGCCGAGGCGGCGCAGCGCGGTCTCGCCGTAGGTGCGCATCCGCCAGCGGTGGCGACGCGCCAGGATCGCGAGTGCGCGCCGGTAGCTCGCCGGCGCGAGCACGTTCGGTGGCAGCTGGGCGAGCCAGCGCGCGAGGTGGGCGCCGCGCTCCACTGCCACGGTCCCGGAGACGTCGGCCGGTCCGCAGACCTCGATCGTCGGGCGCCACGCCGGTGCCGGCGTGCGCTTCTGCTGGGGTCGCGGCTCGCTCGCGGCGAGCACCGCCGCCAGCAGCGCCTCGGGCGCGCGCGCCTCGGGCGCGGCGAGCGCCACGACCCCGACCCGCTCGGGGCGCGCGGCGGCACAATCGCGCACCAGGCGTCCGGCCAGCGTCAGCGTCTGGAAGGCATCGGCCCGCGGGGCGCGCACGCCGACGGCGACCCGCAGGCCGCGCGGCGTCGGCGCGCCGAGCGCGAAGCTGCGTCCGGCGCCGCACTTAAGACGCGCCTGTTCGCGCTGCAGCAGGGCCCCGAAGGGCAGGCGCGCGAGCTCCTCGATGCGGTCGGCATCGACGATCAGCAGCAGCGCGTCGAGGCGCTGCAGCCAGCGCGCGCTGGCCGGGGCCGCGACGCGTCTCGCGGCGGCGCCGCCCTCGGGAGGGAGTAGTCTCACGAACGCCCCTTGCCTTGACCCACCTAGGTCAAAGCCAGATGATATCGGACTCGCGCCCCCGGGCGCCTCGCGACAGCCGCAGACCGCCCGACGCATGGCAGACACCCCGAAAATCGAGGACCAGGACCCGCTCGAGACCCAGGAGTGGCTCGAGTCGATCGATGCGGTGCTGAAGCTGCAGGGCCCGGAGCGGGCGCACTTCCTGCTCGAGCGCCTGATCGATCATTCGCGCCGCGCCGGCGCGCACCTGCCGTTCAAGGCAAACACCGCCTACGTCAACACGATCAGCGCCGCGCACGAGAAACCTTACCCCGGCAATCGCGCCGTGGAGCGCCGCCTCGAGGCGTACATTCGCTGGAACGCGATGGCGATGGTCGTCGCGGCCAACCGCCAGAACTCGGAATACGGCGGCCACCTCGCGACCTATGCCTCGTCGGCGACGCTGTACGAGGTGGGCTTCAACCACTTCTGGCGGGCCGCGAGCGAACAGCACCCCGGCGACCTGGTCTTCATCCAGGGCCACTCGAGCCCCGGCATCTATGCACGGGCGTTCCTCGAGGGCCGGCTCGGCGAGGAGCAGCTGCACCACTTCCGCCGCGAGACCGGCGGTCACGGCCTGTCGTCGTATCCGCATCCGTGGCTGATGCCGGACTTCTGGCAGTTTCCGACCGTGTCGATGGGCCTCGGCCCGATGATGGCGATCTTCCAGGCGCGCTTCCAGCGCTACCTCGAGCACCGCGGCATGGCACGGCCGTCGGACCGCAAGGTGTGGTGCTTCCTCGGCGACGGCGAGATGGACGAGCCGGAGTCGATGGGCGCGCTGACGATGCCGGTGCGCGAGAAGCTCGACAACCTGGTGTTCGTCATCAACTGCAACCTGCAGCGCCTCGATGGCCCGGTGCGCGGCAACGGCAAGATCATCCAGGAGCTCGAGGCGGCGTTCCTCGGCGCCGGCTGGAACGTCATCAAGGTCCTGTGGGGTTCGCGCTGGGACCCGCTGCTGGCGCGTGACCAAAAGGGCCTGCTGCGGCGCCTGATGGACGAGTGCGTCGACGGCGAGTACCAGAACTTCAAGGCGAAGGGCGGCGCGTACACGCGCGAGCACTTCTTCGGCAAGTACGCGGAGCTGCGCGAGCTGGTCGCGAACATGTCGGACGACGAGATCTGGCGCCTGAACCGCGGCGGCCACGACTTCGTCAAGGTTTGGAACGCCTATGCCGCGGCGATGGCGACGCGCGGCCAGCCGACCGTGATCCTCGCCAAGACGGTCAAGGGCTTCGGTCTCGGCAAGGGCGGCGAGTCGCAGAACCCGACCCACCAGCAGAAGAAGCTCGATGACGACGCGCTGCGCGCGTTCCGCGACCGCTTCAACATCCCGGTCTCCGACGACGAGATCGCGCGGCTGCCGTTCAAGCGCCCGGCCGAGGACAGCGAGGAGATGCGCTACCTGCGCGAGCGTCGCTCTGCGCTCGGCGGTTACCTGCCCGCGCGCCGAACGACGGCACCGCCGCTGCTCGTGCCACCGCTCGAGGCGTTCCGGCCGCTGTTCGAGTCGACCGGCGAGCGCGAGATCTCGACGACCATGGCGTTCGTGCGCCTGCTTGGCATCCTGCTCAAGGACAAGAACATCGGCCGTCACGTGGTGCCGATCGTCCCCGACGAGGCCCGCACGTTTGGCATGGAGGGGCTGTTCCGGCAGATCGGCATCTACTCCTCGGTCGGCCAGCTGTACACGCCGCAGGATGCCGACCAGCTGCTGTCGTACCGCGAAGACAAGAAGGGCCAGATCCTCGAGGAGGGGATCAACGAGGCGGGCTCGATGTGCTCGTGGATCGCGGCCGCCACGGCGTACTCGAACTACGGCACGTACATGGTGCCGTTCTACATCTACTACTCGATGTTCGGCTTCCAGCGCGTCGGCGACTTCATGTGGGCGGCCGGCGACCTGCGTGCGCGCGGCTTCCTGCTGGGGGCGACCGCCGGGCGCACGACGCTCGCCGGCGAGGGCCTGCAGCACCAGGACGGCCACTCGCAGCTGGTGATGAGCCAGATCCCGAACTGCGTCGCCTACGACCCTTGCTTCGCCTACGAACTTGCGGTGATCGTGCACGACGGGCTGCGGCGCATGTACGTCGAGCAGCAGAGCGTCTTCTACTACCTCACCGTGATGAACGAGAACTACGTCCACCCGGCGATGCCGCCCGGAGTGGAGGCGGGAATCATCAAGGGGATGTACCTGCTGCACATCGGCGGCCCGGGCAAGGTGCGCGCGACGCTGCTCGGCTCCGGCACGATCCTGCGCGAGTGCCTGGCCGCCGCGCAGCTGCTGCAGGAGGAATTCGGGGTCCCGGCGGACGTCTTCAGCGTCACGAGCTTCTCGGAGCTGCGCCGCGAGGCGCTCGACGCCGAGCGTCACAACCGGCTGAACCCCGGCGACAAGCCGCGCGTGCCCTACGTGCGCGAGCTGCTCGGCGACCGCCCGGGGCCGTTCGTCGCCGCGACCGACTACGTGAAGCTGGTGCCGGACCAGGTGCGCCAGTGGGTGCCGGGCCGCTACGTGGTGCTCGGCACCGACGGGTTCGGCCGTTCCGACGGGCGTGCCGCGCTGCGCCGCCACTTCGAGGTCGACCGGCACCATATTGCCGTGGCGGCGCTCAAGGCGCTGCACGACGAGGGCAAGATCGACGGCGCGACGATCGCGAGTGCCATGCAGAAGTTCGGCATCGACCCGTCGGCGCCGAATCCTCAGTCGGCCTGAGCCCATGGCGACGCGAATCCAGGTCCCGGATCTCGGTGACTTCAAGGAAGTCGACGTCGTCGACGTCCTGGTGCAGGTCGGCGACGTGCTCGCGATCGACACGCCGCTCGCCACGCTCGAGACCGAGAAGGCGACGATGGACGTGCCGGCGACCACCGCGGGGCGCGTCACGGCGGTGCTGATCCGCAAGGGCGACAAGGTGTCGACCGGTACCGCCGTCGTCGAAGTGGAGCCCGCCGGGGCGGCCGAGGCCGAGCCGACCGTGCGCCATCCCGCGTTGGCGCCGGCGGCGCCGATGCCCGCTCCGTCCGCGCCATCCCCGGCGCCCGCAGCGCCCGCGCCCGCGCGGGCACCGGCGACGGCCGCGTCGGTGACGGCGCCCGCGGCGCCCGCGGCACCCGCGGCACCCGTGGCCGCCCCGGCTGCACCTGCTGCGCCACCGCCTGCACCCGCCGTGCCGGCGTCCGCGGCGGTCCGCTCCGAGGTCGTCGCCGGCCGGACGCCGGTCGAGGACATCGGCTTCGCGCGTACCCACGCGAGCCCGTCGGTACGCCTGCTCGCGCGCGAACTCGGCGTCGACCTGACGCGGGTGACGGGTAGCGGCGCGAAGGGACGCATCACGCACGCGGACGTCAAGGAGTGGGTCAAGCGCACGCTGGCCGGCCCGGCAGCCGGCGTCGCGGGCGGCGCGGTAGGTGGCCTGCCGCGGGTCCCGGAAGTGGACTTCGCCCGCTTCGGCCCGGTGGAGGTGCAGCCGCTCAGTCGCATCCAGCGGATCTCCGGGCCGCGGCTGCACGCGGCCTGGGTCAACCTGCCGCACGTCACTCAGTTCGACGAGGCCGACATCACGACGCTGGAGGAGGCGCGCACCCGCCTCAAGCAGAAGGCGCTCGACGAGGGCATCAAGCTCACGCCGCTCGCGTTCATCCTGCGCGCCTGCGTGCGCGTGCTGCAGCAGTTCCCGCGGTTCAACGCCTCGCTGGACGCGCGCGGCGAGAACCTCGTGTTCAAGAAGTACCTGCACCTCGGCTTCGCCGCGGACACGCCCAACGGGCTCGTCGTGCCGGTGCTGCGCGATGCCGACCGCAAGGACGTCTACGAGATCGCCCGCGACCTCGCGGCCCTGTCGGAGAAGGCGCGCGCCGGCAAGCTGGCCGCAGCCGACATGCAGGGCGGCTGCTTCACGGTGTCGAGCCTCGGCGGCATCGGCGGGACTGCGTTCACGCCGATCATCAATGCGCCAGAAGTCGCGATCCTGGGCGTCTCGCGCTCGAGCCTCAAGCCGGTGTTCGTGGACGGACAGTTCGTGCCGCGGCTGATGCTGCCGCTGTCGCTGTCCTACGATCACCGCGTGATCGACGGTGCCGAGGCGGCGCGCTTCACGACGGCGCTGTGCGCGGCGCTCGGCGATGCGCGCAGCCTGCTCGAGGCGGTTCCGTGAGCGAGGGTCCCGGCACGGTGCGCGAGGTCCGCGTACCGGCGCTCGGCGACTTCAAGGACGTCCCGGTCATCGAGGTGCTGGTCAAGGTCGGCCAGCCGGTCGCCGAGAACGACGCGCTCGTCACGCTTGAGAGCGACAAGGCGACGATGGACGTGCCGGCGCCGTTTGCGGGCGTCGTGCAGGAGGTTCTGGTCGCGGTCGGCGATCGCGTCGCCGAGGGCACGCTGCTCGCGCGCGTTGCCGCGGGTGCTGCCGAGGCGCGGGCGGCGACGCCGGCCGCGGCGGCCGAGCCGCCTGCGGCGCGCGAACCGGTCGCAGCCGCTGCGGCCGCGCC
>JAFEDP010000218.1 GCA_018241545.1 Pseudomonadota bacterium | reverse complement strand
CGGCGTTCTGGCGCACGGTCGAGGTCATCTCCTCCATCGACGAGGCCGTCTCCTCCAGCGAGGACGCCTGGTGCTCGGTGCGCTCGCTCAGGTTGGCGTTGCCGCGCGCGATCTCGTCGGCGCCGGCGCGCACCTCGACCGCGGCGGCGGTGACGGCGCGCACCATCTCGGTCACGTTGTCGAGCAGCCGGTTGACGCCGAGCGCGAGGCTGCCGAAGAAGCCGGACTTGCCGTCGGTCGCGATGCGCCGCGTCAGGTCGCCCTCGAGCGCGCGCTCGACGATCGCGCCGATCTCGCCCTCGGTCGCCACCTCGTCGGTGCGGTCGAGCCACTGCACGACGATGCCCACCGCCGCGCCGCCCGCCTCGACGACCGGGTTGGCGATGATCCGGAAGCTGGCGTCGCCCACGCGGTGCTCGGCGACGTGCGCGCCGGAGAGACCGGCGGGCAGCGGGTACCAGCGCCTGAGGTCGGCGCCGACGAGCCGTGCCGGGTCGAAGGCCGGGTCGACGCTGCGCAGCGCCGCGGCGCGCGCGGCGAACAGCGCCTGGGCGGCGTCGTTGCGGTAGACCACCTGCCCGGCCGGGTCGCACAGCAGCGCGGGCGTCGAGACATGGTCGAGCGCCGTGCGCACGCGGGCGTTCTCGCGCGCCAGCGCCCGGTCGCGCTCGAGCGAGGCGCGCAGGTTGGTCTGCATGCGCTCGAGCGCGGCGACGACGGCGCCGGCCTCGTCCTCGGTCTCGGGGACGAGGGCGGTCGTGAAGTCGCCGGCCTCGATGCGGGCAAACGCGCCGCGCGCCGCCGCGAGCTGGCGCACCAGCGCAAGGCGCACGCGCCAGCCGATCGCGAGCGCGAGCACGGTCAGCGCGAGGATGCCGGCGAGCGACAGCGCGATGCGCAGGTAGGCGCTCCTGATGCGGTCGGCGAGCGCGGCCCGGGCGGCGGCGGAGGCGGCCTCGTAGAGCGCGAACTCCGCCTTCTTCGCCTCGGCGTAGCGCGAGGCGACCTCGCGCGCCGCCTCGGTGGTGGCGGCGGTCGCGATCAGGCGCGCGCGCACGACGGTGCGGAAGCCGTCGGCGGTGCGGTCGTAGTCGCGGATCGCGGCGACGAGCGGCTGCAGGCCCGCCTCGCGGCCGGCCAGCGCGTGGCCGAGCGTCGCCTTGAGCGCGAGGTCGCGCTCCTCGTTGGCCGCCATCAATGCGATCAGCCGGTCGCGCGCGCCGGGCTCGGCGCCGCCGGCGGCCATCGTCGATGCCAACAGGCGCACCTGGCTGAGGTCGTTGGCGGTCTCGAGCAGCGTGCCGGACAGCACCCGCAGCAGGAACACGCTCGCCGGGTCGTCGTCGAGCGCGAAGCCCGCCGCCTCGCCGATCCTGCCGGCGAGAGTGATCAGCCCGCGCGCGAGCTCGTCGTGGGCGGCCTTGGAGGCGTTCGCCTGCGGGTCCGGGTCGCGGGCGCGCAGCGCCGCCCACCGCGTCGCGAGCGCCGCCACCGCGTCGCGGCCGCCGACCGTCGCGCCGACGGAGTCGTGGCGCGCGCTCAATGCGGCCAGCGCCGTGTCGGCCGAGCGGCCGTCGGTCGCAAGCTTCTCGGCCATCGCGTGGTCGCCGAGGGCGAGCAGGACGGTCGCGCTGCGATGGCCCATGACGCCCGGCAGCGCGGCCGTCACCGCATCCTCGAGCGCGACCGCGTCCTGGAAGCGGGCGGCGGCCGCCACCTGTCCGCGCCACTGGCCGAGCAGGATCGCGAGCGTGACCCCGAGCGGCGCCATCAGCAGCAGCGCGACGATCAGGAGCTTCGGGGCGAGCGGCAGGCGTGACAGCAACTTCATGACGGGTGTGGTCCTCAATCGGGAAGGGGCGGCCGGCAGCGCACCCAGCGCACGTCCGGGCCGTCGGGCGGCAACGGCGGGGCCGGCGCAACGGCGTCTGGCCCTGTCATCGGCCGGCGGGTGCCACCGCTGCACGATCAAATGCCGGCAAAGGGACTGGGGGAAACCCGCAAGGGTTCGAGCGTGCGGATCAGGACGCTCTTTCGGGGTACGGACTAGCGGAAAGCCCGTATCGCGCGCGCCGCGCGACGTCCACGACCGGGGCCTCGCCCCGGTGCCGCCCTCAGCCCGCGGACCGCGCGAGCCCGGCGAGGGTCAGCGCAAAGCGGCTGGGACGCGGGTGGCCACCGACGGGGTCCAGCGACAGCTGGCCCTGGCCCGGGTCCCAGCGGAACGACGTCCCACCTACCGGGTGCGTCGACCACTGCGGGTGCTCGTGCATGAACCGCTCGACGCCCTGCGCCGGCACCTGCTCGAGTCGCAGGGCGAGTGCGAGGCGCACGAGGCGCTGCAGCGCGGCGACGTCGTAGACCCGCTCCGGGTAGCCGTCGTAGCCCGGCGTTCCCATCGCGAGCAACGCCTTGCCGACGGGGTTGTAGAGCCAGCGCACGCCATGGAACGGCGGGCGGTCGTCGAGCCAGCGGCGCAACTGCGCCCGCTGCGCCGGCAGGCTCGCCGGGTCGCCGTCGGCGAGCGCGCGCGCGTGCTCCATGACCTCGGCGTCGAGGTTGCGCGTGGCGTTGAGCTGGAAGAAGTGCACGAGCAGCACGTTCCACACGCGCTCGCTGAAGGCCGCGGGGCGCCCCGTGCCGGGGCGCGGCGCGTTCGCGGAGGGCACCGCGCTCAGGTAGAAGTCGGCCTGGCGCATCTCGGCGGCGAACGCGCCCCCGACTCGCCAGGCCTCGAGCGGTGGCGGCTCCGCGGCGACGCGCAGGCCGTCCTCGAGGCCGGCGAGGTCGGCGCCCCGGTCGCCGATCAGGTCGCCGAGCACCAGCAGGTCGGCGTGCAGGTTGGCCGCCGCCACGAGCTTGCCGAGCAGCGCGCCGCTGCCGGCGAGCACGGTGTGCCAGACGCCGAGGTCGGCGGCGAGCTCGTCGAGCGCGGCGCGGCGCGCCGCGAGCGCGGGTGAGTGCAGGCGCAGGGCGACGTCGGCGAGGAACAGCGCGCGCACGCCGTGGCTGACGTAGGCGGCGGGTGCGTAGGGGCCCGGTACGGCCGTCTCGGCGTAGGCATGGCGGCCGCGCAGGTCCTGGTAGCGCCGGTAGAGCTCGGCGTTGGCCGCCCGCCAGGCCTCGATGGTCGCGCGTTCGGCCGGCGCACGGCTCCAAAGCGAGGCCTCGACCAGGTCCCAGCCATCCGTCTGGCCGACGAACTCCAGCCGGCCCGGATGCTCGCGGGCCTTGAACGCATCCCCTCCGTCGGGGTCGAGGCGCAGCGCATCGGCGCGCGCGTTGTACTCGGCCACGCGCGCGGCGCCCGCGTGCACCGGCGACTCGCCCGGCGGCGCCGCGAACCCCACGAAGGCGAGGTAGAGGTTGTCTGCTGCCGGCGGCAGGTTCGCGGGCGGTGCGAGCAGTGCGCGCGCCGCCGGGGTCAGATCCTCGTCGACGGCGTTCAGCGCATAGACCGCGAGTAGGAGCGCGAGGATGGCGCCCGCGAGGCTGCCGAGGATGCGCAGGACGAGTCGGAGGGCGGGGGCGGGCACGAGTGCGACGCTGGGCGGGGGACGCGCATGGTAGCGCCACGCCGGGCGCTTGGCGACTTCAGCCCGCGCGGCGCGGCCGGCTGCGGATCGCGCGCCAGGCACGTCCGTACCACAGGACGTTCACCACCAGCACGAACGCTCCGAGCACGTACTGCGTCTCGACCGTCAGGGTCGCCGGATAAATGAGTGACAGCACGTAGTGCTCGAGGAAGCCTTCCGGATAGCCCGCGGCCCCGGCCAGCGCCCGCAGGCGATTCTCGAGCGGCGTCAGCGGGCAGACGCGACCCGAGAACTCGACGTACGCCCCCCACAGCGCGGCCGGGACGTGCGCCAGCGCGAGGCGCGGGCGGACACTCACCACGGCGCCACCCAGCGTCACGAACAGGATGAACGCCGCGTGAGCGGCCACCACGAGCCACGACAGGAGTAGATAGGACATCGGCCGAATGCGCCCGCCTCAGAGCCGCGGCTACGGCGAGCGGTCGGTGCACCGCGAGCGCCGGCCCGCGCTGATTCTACTCGGGATCCCGCACCGGACTTCGCGCGCGGATCCCAGTTGGCGGCGGGTTGCGCCGGCTCGCGGTGCACCACCGGGTCGGCGACGGCCTCGACGCGATGGACCTCCTGAAATCCCTGGTCGCGAGCCGTTATCGCCTGCGGGTGGAGGCACCGCAGTCGGACCAGGAGCAGCTGCGCACACTCGGTGCGCTCGTGCGCGACCGCGGAGCTCGCCTGCCGGCGGTGTGACGCTGCGCCGCGCCCGGACGCGCTACGACCGCGGCGGGCGCGGCCCGGGGTCGGCCGGCAGGTGGTCCAAGAACCAGCGCGCGGCGCGGTCGACGACTTCCTCGAGGGCGCCGTGCTCCTCGAACAAGTGCGTAGCACCGGGCACGATCGCGACCGAGTGCTCGCATCGAAGCAGGGCCGCGGCATCGCGATTGAGTTCGATGACTCCGTAGTCGGCACCGCCCACGATGAGCAGGGTTGGCGCGTGCACGCGCGGCAGGCATTCGGCGGCCAGATCCGGTCGACCGCCGCGCGAGACCACGGCGAACACGGGCGCCGGTCGCTCGACCGCCGCGACCAGGGCTGCCGCGGCGCCCGTGCTCGCCCCGAACAGCCCGATCGGCAAGGCTGCAACCGAGGGCTCGGTCGCGGCCCAATCGATGGCCTCGACCATCCGCGAGCCGAGCAGCGCAATGTCGAACACGTTCCGCCGGTCATCCGCCTCCGCATCGCTGAGCAGGTCGAACAGGAGGGTGGCGAGCCGCACGCGCCCGAGCGCGGCGGCCACGAAGTTGTTGCGACGGCTGAACCGGCTGCTGCCGCTGCCGTGCGCGAACGCCACGAGTCCACGCGCGGACGTGGGCACCCGCAACAGCCCGCTCATGCCGCTGGCGCCGACCCGGACCTCGCGTGGCCTGATCTCGGCCATCGTCATGCGCACGGAGCTTTCACGCGGTGGCGGCCGCCCAGCGCGACTGAAGCCGTGCCGGTGGTGGGTGCCGTCGTGGCCGCCGAACCGCAGCCGCAGCCCGTCCTCGGCATCCTCAAGCCGCTCTGGCTGCGGTGCCGCGAACGGCCGACCGGCCGGGTTGAGGTGGAACGTCCGCATCGACAGTGTCGACCGATGGGCGTCGCTTCGACGCCGACGGCGGGCCTCGGCTGCGTGCGCAGCGACGATCGCCATGCGCGCGGCTGTCCGTGCGTGAACACCCCCGGCTCGAGGTCGAGCGCCCGGCTCGTCAGGGGGACTGGCTGAGACCCGCGTCCGGATGTGTGGCCGGTCATGACCGTTGGGTTGTGCGACGGGCGTGAGCGCACGCTGCCACGGAGCGGTCGCTCGGGCCATA
>JAFEDP010000217.1 GCA_018241545.1 Pseudomonadota bacterium | reverse complement strand
TCGACCTGATCGCCGCCAACGAGGTCGGCGCCGACCGCGCCTTCGACCGCGACGATAACGCACTGCTGGTGCTGTGGCCGGGCGGGCGACGCGAGCTCGCGCTCAAGTCCAACGCGGCGCTGGCCGCCGACAAGCGCCTGCTGTTCCACCCGGCGGGCGACGCGTTCCTGATGTACCAGGTGAGCGGCGGCAGCTGGATCGCGCTCGGCGACCCGGTCGGCGCGCCGGGACGCGACGAGGACCTCGTCTGGGCATTCCGCGAGCTCGTCGACCGGCGCGGCGCTCGCACGGTGTTCTACGAGGTCAGCAGCCGCTCGCTGCCGCTGTACCTCGACCTCGGCCTCACGCTCACCAAGCTCGGCGAGGAGGCGCGCGTGCCGCTCGAGGGCTTCAGCCTCGACGGCAGCGCCCGTGCCGACCTCCGCCAGTCGCGGCGCCGCGCGCAGCGCGACGGCGCGAGCTTCGAGGTCGTGCCGCCGGCCGCGGTCGGGCCGCTGCTGCCGCGCCTGCGCGAGGTCTCGGACGCCTGGCTCGCCGACAAGGCGACCGCCGAGAAGGGCTTCTCGCTCGGCAGCTTCAGCGAGCGCTACGTCGCCGAGTTCCCGGTCGCGGTGGTGCGCGCCGAGGGCGACGTGGTCGCATTCGCCAACCTCTGGCCGAGTGGCACGCGCGAGGAGCTGTCGGTCGACCTGATGCGCTTCCATCCGGAGGCGCCGCGCGGCGCGATGGACTACCTGTTCATCGAGCTGATGCTGTGGGGTCGCGGGCAGGGCTACCGCTGGTTCAACCTCGGCATGGCGCCGCTGTCGGGACTCGAGAACCGTGCGCTCGCGCCACTGTGGCACCGGATGGGCAGCTTCCTCTACCGCCACGGCGAGTCGTTCTACAACTTCGAGGGACTGCGCCGCTACAAGCAGAAGTTCGACCCGGAGTGGGAGCCGCGCTATCTCGCCTCGCCCGGCGGCCTCGCGCTCGCGCGCGTGCTGATCGACGTCTCGACGCTGATCTCGGGCGGCCTCAAGGAGATGATCACCAAATGAACACGATCCGCCGAACCGCCCCGTTCGCGGCCGCGCTGGCCGCGACCTTGTTGCCACTCGCCGCCGCCGCCGCCGCGCCGGCCAAGCCCGCCGCGCCCCGTCCCGGCACCGGCCGCGACGCGCCGGCACCGGCGCTGCCGGGCGAGCTCAAGTTCGCCTACGGCCCGTTCGGCGAGGTCACGGTGTACCGCCCGGCGGGCCGGGCGCAGAGCGTGGCGCTGTTCGTCTCCGGCGACGGCGGCTGGAACCTCGGCGTCGTCGACATGGCGCGCCACCTGCTCGAGCAGAACGCGGCGGTCGTCGGCATCGACATCCGCCACTACCTCAAGGCCGTCAACGCGCCGGGCGGTGCGTGCAAGAGCTTCGCGGTGGACTTCGAGGGCCTCGCGCACGAGGTGGAAGGTCGCCTGAAGCTGCCCGAGTACCTGCCGCCGGTGCTGGTCGGCTACTCCTCGGGCGCCACGCTCGTGTACGCGACGCTGATCGAGGCGCCGAAGGGCACCTTCGCCGGCGCGCTCAGCCTCGGCTTCTGCCCCGACCTCGACGTGACGCAGAAGATCTGCCGCGGCAGCGGGCTCGCCTACGAGCCGGTGTACGCCAAGACCCCGGTGCCGCCGCCGGTGAAGGGCGTGCTGTTCACGCCCGCCAAGGGCAACGTGACGCCATGGATCGTCTTCCAGGGCGACGCCGACCAGGTCTGCGAACCGGCCGCGACGCGCCGCTTCGTCGCGCAGACGGGCAGCGCCGAGCTCGTGTGGCTGCCGAAGGTCGGCCACGGCTACTCGGTGGAGAAGAACTGGCTGCCGCAGTTCCGCGCGAGCTACCAGAAGCTCACCGCGCACGCCGCGCCACCCAAGGTGACGCTGCCGGAGGTCGCCGACCTGCCGCTCGTCGAGGTGCCCGCGGCCGCGGGCGCGGGCCCGGGCCCGTTCGCGGTGCTGATGACCGGCGACGGCGGCTGGGCCGGCATCGACCAGGACGTCGCCGGTGCGCTCGCCGCGCACGGCGTGCCGGTCGTCGGCTGGAACTCCCTCAAGTACTACTGGCAGGGGCGCACGCCGGAGGCGGCGGCGGCCGACCTCGAGCGCATCGTGCGCCGCTACAGCGCCGCCTGGCAGCGGCGCGAGGTGCTGCTGGTCGGCTACTCCTTCGGCGCGGACGTGCTGCCGTTCCTCTACAACCGCCTGCCGCCCGACCTGCGCGCGCAGGTGCGCTCGGTCAGCCTGCTCGCGCCGAGTGACGCGGCGACCTTCGAATTCCACGTCTCGGACTGGATCCCGGGCGCCGGCGGCGGCGGCCGGCCCACGCGCCCCGAGATCGCGCGCATGGGCGAGGCGCGGCTGCTGTGCATCTATGGCGCCGACGAGAGCGACAGCCCGTGCCGCGGACTCGAGGGCCCGGGGCGACGCGGCGTCGCGCTCGCCGGCGGGCATCACTTCGGCGGCGACTACGAGTCGCTCGCGCGGCAGGTGCTCGACTTCGCGCGCGACTGAGGCGAGCGCTCACTGCGGCCGCGCGTCGTCCGGCAAGTTGAACCAGCAGTTGAAGGCGATCGTGATGCGCTCGCCCTCGCCGTTGAACGGCTTGACGTCGTGCAGCACCCACGACGGGAACAGCACGAGCTGTCCCGGTTCGAGCCTCAGGTGGGCGATCTGGTAGCCGAACGGCAACGGCATGCGCGCGTTGGCCGCATCCATGTACATCGCGCTTGCGATCATCGGGTTCAGGAAGCTGAGCAGGCCGCTGTCCTTGTCACCCGGGTCGGCACGGCCGGGGTCGACGCAGTAGACGCCGCTCCACGACGCGTTGGCGTGATTGTGGAGCCCGAAGAACCCGCCCCGGCGCGTGACGTGAAACCAGCAGTCGTTGTAGATCTGCAGCCGCTCGAGGGTCTTGAGATCGTAGCCGTTGAGTCGCCCGACCAGCGCCAGCAGCTGGTCCCAGCAGAAGGCCTTGAGCTCCTGGATCGCGGGCTCCTGGACGCGGAACAGGTTGAAGTGACTCTCGTAGAGCGCGGCATTGCGCTGCGTCAGCGGCCGGGGGTTGGCCCCGTCCGTGCCGCTCTGCTCGTGCGCGAGCACGTAGGCGCGCAGCGAGGAATTCAGCCGCGCGTGGTCGGGGTGGCGGCCGAACCCGAACGGCACGGCGAACATGGTCATGAGGTCTGGCGGTGGCATGGCGGTCGCCTGGCAACGCCACCCGGCGGATGGCGTCGGCATTCTAATCCGCGCGACGGACGGCGGTGAGCGTGGCGCTATACTCCTCAGCATGGGTCGCAGCCCGAACGCCGCCGACGCAGCCGTGGTGCAGGCCGAGCAGCGCGTGATCGCGCTGATCGGGGCGTGCGAGCGTGCCGCCGCGGAGGGGCGCGACGCGGATGCGGCGCGGATCCTGCGCGAGGCCGAGAGCCTGCTGCCGAAGCATCCGCTCGTGCTTCACGAGCGCGCGCGTCGCGCCCTGGTCGGCGGGGATCCGCGCGCAGCGCGCGATCTGCTCGAGCAGGCCGTTGCGCTGGCACCGAGGCACCTGCCGTTCTGGCTGGCGCTGGCGGACGCCCTGCGCGTCATGGCGCTGGGCGACGAAGAGCTCGCTGCGCTCGAGAAGGCGCTGCAGATCGATCCCAGCCACCCGCTCGCGCTGCTGCGCAAGGGCGCCGTGCTCGACCGCCTCGGGAAGCGCCGCAGCGCGGCGATGACGTACGGAAACGCGCTCGCGACGATCAATCCCCAGTCGCAGCTGCCGCCGGCCATCGCAGCGCTGGTCGCCGAGGCGCGCCGGCGCGTCGCCGAGGGGGCCGGGGAGCTCGACGCGTTCATCAGCCGGCGCGTGGACGGCCTGCGCGGGCACGACAATGACCGCGAGCGCCGCCGCTTCGAGCGCTGCGTCGACCATCTGCTTGGGCGGCGGCAGATCCACGAGCCCCGGCCGTCGCTGATGCGCTTTCCGTTCCTGATCAACTGGGAGTTCTACGAGCGCAGCGACTTCCCGTGGCTCGACGCCCTCGAGGCCGAGACGTCCGCGATCCGCGAGGAGTGCCTCGCGGCGCTCGCGGGCGACGCGGCCGGCCTGCGTCCCTACGTCACCTACCGCGACGGCGTGCCGCTGCATCAGTGGCAGGAACTCAACAACTCGCGCCGCTGGAGCGCCTACTTCCTCTGGAACCAGGGCGAGCGCGTCGAGGACCACGTCGCGCGCTGCCCGCGCACCGCGGCCGCGCTCGGGGCGGCACCCCGGGTCGACATTCGTGGCCGCGGTCCTACGGCGTTCTACTCGATACTGGATGCGCGGACCCACATTCCGCCGCACCACGGCGTCACCAATACGCGACTCACGGTGCACCTGCCGCTGGTCGTTCCCCCGGGCTGCCGTTTCCGCGTGGGCAGCGACATCCGGGAGTGGCGCGAGGGCAGGGCCTGGGTATTCGACGACACGATCGAGCACGAGGCGTGGAACGATTCGGATGCGCCACGCGCCATCCTGCTCTTCGACATCTGGAATCCGCAGCTCAGCGAGTTCGAGCGCAGCCTGGTGCGCGAGACGACCCAGGCGCTCGCGGAGTACTTTGAGGCCGAGGGCATGCCGAGCATGGAGTTGTGACTGCGATGTCTCAGGGCGAGGGGAAGGGCGCGCGGTGGTGGATTGCGTGTGCGGTCGGCGCGCTTCTCACCGCGGCCCCGACGGTCATGTTCGGTGCCGACCGGGACGCCGCGCTGCTCGCGTGCCGGACCATCGCCGACGATGCGGCGCGGCTCGCCTGCTTCGACCGCGAGAGCGCCCCGCTGGCGACTCATGCGGCCGCGCCGGCCCTGTCGCCGGAGCAGAAGTTCGGGCTCGGCGCCGCGGTCGTCGCGGACAAGGAGGCCGAGCTCGGCCGGCCGCGAGAGTCCGAGGCGACAGCGGTCGAGGGCCGGCTGGTTGCGATCACCGCCGGTGCCGACGGGCGTTTCGTGTTCACGCTCGACAACGGACAGGTGTGGCGCCAGCTGTCGGCGGACTCCGACCTCCTGCTGGCGGTCGGCGCCCACGTGACCGTCGTGCGCGGCGCACTCGGCTCGTTCGTGCTGCGGTCGCCGTCTACGCGCAGCTGCAAGGTGACGCGGATCCGCTGAGGCGTCGGCGCGGCCTCAGTCGACCGCGATTCCTTCCGCAGCGAGCCGCGTGCGCACCGGCGCCAGCCCCTCGGCATAGTGGCGCCACTGCTCGAGCGAGGAGGCATAGAGGGGCTGCCGCACCTGGACGGAGCTCGCGGTGGTGATCGCCGTGGGATTGCGGTGGAACTCGAGGCAGGCGGGCTCGAACGGCAGTCCGCAGAAGTCGAGCAGCTTGCGCGTGGTCGCGTCCTGCGAGGTCACGACGTCCTCGTAGGCGAGGTCGAGAATCCGGCCCGGCAGAATGCGGTGCCAGTGCGCCATCAG
>JAFEDP010000216.1 GCA_018241545.1 Pseudomonadota bacterium | reverse complement strand
CGCGCCCGGGCGTAGGTAGTCCTCGCAGCACGTTAGGGACAAGCGGCGATCTCGACCCCGGTGTCCCCGGCGTAGGCTAACCGCAACGCTGAAGCGGAGGCACGCCATGTTCGAGAGCAAGCACATACTGGTCGCGCTCGCCGATCCGAAGGCCAAGTCCTCCCCGGCCGTCAGCCGCGCCCAGGAGATCGCCGCCAAGACCGGCGCCCGCGTGACGCTGTTCCACAGCGTCTACAGTCCATACGTCGCCGGCGAGCAGTTCTACAGTCCCGCGGACCTCGAGCGCGACATCGAGGTCGCGGTCAATGCGCGCAAGCGCGAGCTGGAGCGGCTCGCCCGGCCGCTCACGGAGGCGGGCATCAGCGCCAACGTGCGCGTGCGCTGGGACTACCCGATCTACGAGAGCATCGTTCGCGAGGTGCTCCGCGAGAAGGTCGACCTGCTGGTGGCGGACAGCCACCGTCACGGCGCGGCCGCGCGGCTCGTGCTCAGCAACACCGACTGGCAGCTGATCCGTCTATGCCCGTGCCCGGTGCTGATGGTCAAGACGGCGCGGCGCTTCGAGCGCCCGCGCGTGTTGGTGTCGGTCGACCCGATGCACGCGCACGCGAAGCCCGCCGCGCTCGACGAGCGCCTGCTGGCCGTTGGGGCGGCGCTCAGCGACAGCTTCGGCGGCAAGTTGCACGCTGCTCACTTCTACATGCTGACGACGCCGCTGGCGACCGGCTTCATGGTCGAACCGCTGCCGCTGCCGGCGGCGATCGCCGAACAGCATGCGCGCGACGTGCGCAAGGCCTTCGACGCGCTGACCGGCCGCTACGAGCTCGGCTCGCGCCGCGCACACCTGCGCACCGGATTGCCGATCGACGAGCTGCCCGAGCTCGCCGAGGAGATCGACGCAAGCGTGGTCGTGATGGGCGCGGTGTCGCGCAGCGGGCTCAAGCGCCTGTTCATCGGCCACACCGCTGAACGCGTGATCGACCGGCTCAAGTGCGACGTGCTGGTCGTGAAGCCGGAGGGCTTCAAGACGCCGGTGCCGCGGCGGCCGGTCAACCGGCCGGTGGTGCTGCCGCCACTCTGAGTGCCGCCGCGAGCGCGGCCGCGTCGGGCGGCGAGTCGGCGTCGACGGTGACGGCGATCGAGCGCTCGGCGCCGGTGAGCGGATCGACGTGCCGCAGCTGGCGCTCGAGAATCGCGAGCGTCGCCTCGGACGGATCGTCCCGGCGGGCCGCGACGCGCTCGCGCAGCAGCGCTTGCGGCGCGCGGCACTCCAGGATCGCGAGGCGGGCGCCGGCGGCGCCTGCCGCCTGCGCCACGCGCGTCCGCTGCCCGCGATCCAGGAAGGTGGCGTCGAGCAGTACGTCGACCCCGGCGCGGGCGAGTGCGCCGGCGAGCGCCGCGAGCCGGGAATAGGTGCGCTCCGTCGCGTCGGGCCCATACAGGCCCGCGCCCGGCGCGGAACCGCTCGCCGCGCTGGCCGCGAGACCCGCGAGGCGCTTGCGTTCGACGTCGGAGCGCAGCCGCACGGCGCCGAGCGCGGGCACCAGCCGTGCGGCCAGCCAGCTCTTGCCGGAGCCGGACGGGCCGAAGGTCAGGACGATCAGGCCGGGACCCCGCCGGGCGTGGCGCAGCGCGGCCGTGAGGTAGCCGCGGCAGTCCTCCCACGCCGCCGCCGCGGCCGCGGCGCTGCGCCCGGCCTCGCCGGCGCGCAGCGCGTCGATCTTGGCGCGGACCAGGGCACGGTAGACCAGGAACCAGCGCCACACGGACGCGCAGTCGTAGTCACCGCTCGCGCCGAGCCACGCATCGAGGAACGCGGCGGCGAGGTCGGCGCGGCCGCGCCGCTCGAGGTCCATGGCCAGGAACGCGGCGTCGCTGGCGACGTCGATCGTGCGCAGCCGCGCCGAGAACTCGATGCCGTCGAACGGCGTCAGCACGCCGTCGATGCGGACCACGTTGCCCGCGTGCAGGTCGCCGTGGCACTCGCGCACCCGCCCGCCGTCGCGCCGGCGCTCGAGGGCCGGCGCGACGCGCTCCCCCTCGTCCGCGATCCAGTCGGCGATCGCCGCGACGTCGGCGGCGCCGAGCGCGACGGCGGCGCCGTGCAGCGCCGCCAGGTTCTCCGCGGCGGCCGCGCGCACGTCGACGGCGCGGCCCCACGGCGCGCCCGGGTCGACGACCGGGGCGGTGGCCTGCCAGGCGGCGACGGCCGTGCCGAGCCTGGCCAGGTCGTCCGGCGTGGCGGCGGCGCGTTCGAGGAGCGCGTCGAGTTCCTGCGCGCGATCGAAGCGCCGCATGCGTACTGCGGGCTCGAGTGGCGTTCCGATCGCATCGAGCCGCAGTCCGGCGCGCGTCGTCACGAGCTCGGCGACGCCGAGGTACAGCCGGCCCGCCCAGCGGCGATTGAGGAGGACCTCTGCCTCGCAGGCCGCGCGGCGCAGCGGCAGCGTCGAGTAGTCGAGGAACGGGAAGCGGACCGGGCGCTTGAACTTGTAGGCGTAGTCACCGGCCAGCACGATCCAGGAGACGTGGGTCTCGATCAGTACGGGCGTGCCGGCAGGGTGCGGGTAGATCGCCGGGTCGAGCAGCGCGCCCGGCAGCACCGGCGTCGCTGCCGGCGCGGCGTCAGTGGGTCGTGGCGGGTGATTCGTCGTCGGAGTCGTCCGCCTCGACGGCCTCCTGGATCTGCGCCGGGAACTCGTCGAGCGGGCCTCGCCAGTCGCGCGCGTTCATCTCGGTGCCGGACGCGTAGCCCAGGTCGTCCGGCTCGACGTCGTCCACCGGGCCCGTCCAGTCTTCAGGGGCCTCCGCGGCTTCCAGGGGCATCTCGTACCACGTGTCGAGGTCCAGCTCGTCGACGTCACCGTCAAAGTCCTGGATTTCGACCGAACCCTCGTCGGGGTCGAATGCCACGACCTGGAACATCTGGCCCTTGTCGCGGTGGGTGTACCACTGCCCGATCTCGGGAAGCATGCGAGTGGCCATGTCAGCTCCCGTGCCCATTGCCGCTTACGGATCCATGCTACGTCCGCTTGTGGGGACCGGCGTAGGGAAATGTGCGGATGCTGTAGGTGCCGCGCGCCGCGTCGCGGGCCCTCGAGGCTCGGTACCGGCGGACGGCGGAGGCGACCGCGCGGCCATGGTCGGCGCGACGACGCCCGGCGCCGCCGGTCCGCGCCGTCATGGCGCGGACGATCGCTGGATTGGTAGGCGCGGGGTCGCGACGCGGCCGTCGTGCTTAGAATAATTGACAGTCACCGCCCTTACAGCCCATATTTCGGGTCGAAGTGTTCAATATCTTCCACAGTCGTCTCGCATGAGCGCGCCGTCGGGGATCGACGTGGGCGCTCACCTGCGCGCCATTCGACAGTTCCACGGGCTGTCGCAGCGCGAGCTCGCCAAGCGTGCCGGGGTGACGAACGGCATGATTTCGCTGATCGAGCAGAACCGCGTCAGTCCGTCGGTGAGTTCGCTGAAGAAGGTGCTCGACGGCATCCCGATGTCGCTCGCCGACTTCTTCACGATGGACCTCGCCGTGCCGCCGCAGGTGTTCTACGGCCGCGACGAACTCACGCCGATCGGCGCCGCGCCGGTGGAGCTGCGGCTCGTGGCCGCGCGCCGACCGCAGCGTGCGATGTCGATCCTGCACGAGCGCTACGCGCCCGGTGCCGACACCGGGCCGGACATGCTGTCGCACCCGGGCGAGGAGGGCGGCGTTGTGGTCCGCGGCCAGGTCGAGGTGACCATCGGCAGCGCGACGCGTGTGCTCGCGCCGGGCGACGCGTTCTACTTCTCCACCGCCGTGCCGCACCGCTTCCGGAATCCCGGCGGCGAGGACTGTGAGATCATCAGCGCCAGCACGCCGCCGACCTTCTGAGGGACGCGCGCGCGTCCTCCCACCCTCCCGCTTCGAGGCTTCCACCATGTCCGCAGTCGCCGCCCCGTCGTCCCCCGTCACCTGGCACAGCCGCGCCGCCCAGCTGTCGATCGAAGGCCGCGCCTTCGTGGACGGTCGCTACGTGGGCGCTGCGAGCGGCGCGACCTTCGACTGCGTCAGCCCGATCGACGGCCGCGTGCTTGCCAAGGTCGCCTCGTGCGAGCAGGCGGATGTGGATGCGGCCGTCGCGAGTGCGCGCCGCGCGTTCGACAAGGGCGGCTGGTCGCGGGCGGCGCCGGCGAAGCGCAAGAAGGTCCTGCAGCGTCTCGCCGAGCTGATCCTCGCCCATCAGGACGAGCTCGCGCTGCTCGAGACGCTCGACATGGGCAAGCCGATCGGCGACAGCCTCGCAGTCGACATCCCGGGCGCGGCGCGCTGCATCGACTGGTACGGCGAGGCGATCGACAAGGTCTACGACGAGATCGCGCCCACCGGGCACGAGGTCCTCGGCATGATCACGCGCGAGCCCTGCGGCGTGGTCGGCGCGGTCGTGCCGTGGAACTTCCCGCTGCTGATGGCGGCGTGGAAGCTCGGGCCGGCGCTGGCCGCGGGCAACTCGGTGGTGCTGAAGCCGTCCGAGAAGTCGCCGCTGACCGCGATCCGCGTGGCGCAGCTCGCCATGGAGGCCGGGCTGCCCGAGGGCGTGCTGAACGTGCTGCCGGGGTTCGGCAACACCGCGGGCCAGGCGCTCGCGCTGCACATGGACGTCGACGTCATCGCGTTCACGGGCTCGACGCGCACCGGCAAGCGCATGCTCGAGTACGCCGGCCAGTCCAACATGAAGCGCGTCTGGCTGGAATGCGGCGGCAAGTCCCCCAACATCGTGCTGGCCGACACCCGCGACCTCGATCGCGCGGCGACCGCGGCCGCGTGGGGGATCTTCTTCAACCAGGGCGAGGTGTGCACGGCCGGCTCGCGCCTGCTGGTGCAGGACTCGATCAAGGACCGGGTGCTCGAGAAGGTGGTCGAGGTCGGGCGCACGCTGCAGCCGGGCGACCCGCTCGATCCGGCCACCAAGCTCGGCGCGATCGTCGACACGATCCAGATGGACTCGGTGCTGCGCTACATCGAGTCGGGCCGCAGCGAGGGCGCGAGCCTCGTCCTCGGCGGCACGCGCACGCGGCGCGACAGCGGCGGCTACTACGTCGAGCCGACGGTGTTCGATGCGGTCGCGCCGGGCATGAAGATCGCGCGCGAGGAGATCTTCGGGCCGGTGCTGTCGACGCTGACCTTCAAGGACGTGGACGAGGCGATCCGGATCGCCAACGACACCATCTACGGCCTCGGCGCCGCGGTCTGGACGCGCGATGTGACCACCGCGCACCGCGTCGCGCGGGCGCTGCGCGCGGGCAGCGTCTGGGTCAACTGCTACGACAGCGGCGACATGACGGTGCCGTTCGGCGGCTACAAGCAGTCGGGCACCGGCCGCGACAAGTCGCTGCACGCGCTCGACAAGTACACCGAGCTCAAGGCCACGTGGATCGACCTGAGCTGACGCGCGCGCGCCGGGTGGCCGGGTCGCGGCGGGCGGGGTGGTTCGCGTGAGCGAACCGGCCGGCCTCG
>JAFEDP010000215.1 GCA_018241545.1 Pseudomonadota bacterium | reverse complement strand
CGCCAGATCGAGCGCCTGTTCAAGCGCCACCTCAACTGCGTGCCGAAGCGCTACTACCTCGAGCTGCGACTGAAGCGCGCCCGCGAGCTGCTGCTGCAGACGGCGATGCCGATCATGGACATCACGACCGCCTGCGGCTTTCAGTCGCCGCCGCACTTCTCCAAGTGCTATCGCAAGCAGTTCGGCTACCCGCCGAGCGTCGAGCGCCAGTCGCGATCGCGCGCCGTCAGCGGGCGCGACGACCCGGCGCTGCCGGCGTAGCCGGCATCAACCGGTCGAGCGGGCCGCGGCCTGGATGAGCGTGAAGGTCGTGCCCCAGGTGTCGGGGCGCGCCAGCTCCGCCTCGGCATCGGCGATGAGGCGGTCCAGGCGCTCGCGTCCCGTGAGCGCCTCGAGCCGTGGGCGCAGGGCGGCGGCGAACTGCAGCGGCAGGCGCAGGTACGGGTGCCGCGGCTCGAGCGCGACGACGGCGGCCGTGACGGACGGCTCGAGTCCCGCGGCGCGCATGAGCCCCGGAAGCGCGCGGCCGGCGGCGAAGTCCCCGCCGGCCGCCTGAAAGCCCGCCTGGATGAGCTCGATCAGGGCCGTGGCCGCCGGGGCCGTCGGCGTCAGGCGCCACGAGCCGGGGTCCGGGTCCTCGAGCACCAGCCAGCCGCCGGGCTTCAGCAGGCCGCGATACGCCGCGACCTGCTCGTCCGCGCGCCCGAGCGGGGCGATCTGGAAACGTGCGTGGACCAGATCGAAGCTGCCGCGCCCCAGTCGGCTGTCGAAGAGGTCATCGGCGACCAGCGTGACCCGCGAGAGGCCCGCGGCGCGCGTCCACGCGGAGGCGGCGGCGAGCATGCGCTCGTCGGTATCGCTGCCAACCACCGTGCCGCCCGCGCCGACCCAGGCGTCCAGAATCCCGAGCCAGCCGCGTGCACCGCAGCCGACGTCGAGGGCCCGGGCCCCCGGCGCGGCCGGGATGCCCTCGAGGAGCGCCCGCCCGGCCGGCTCCCAGACGCGCGCCTGCAGCTGCAGGCGCTCAAGCTCCGATTCCTGACCGGCCAGCAGGTAGCTCGCCATGGCCCCCCCCTTTCGGCGCCGCAGCGCCGCTTCCGCCCCCTCAATTCTGCGGTACCGGCCGGCCGGCAGCAGCGATCGGCCGGGGCCTTGTCGGAATGCGACTCGATCCGGCCGGCGCACGGCGGCCGCGAGGCCCGCGGCCGGTCAGAATTTCGATCGCCTCCCACAAGCAAATTTACTCATGCGCCCAGCGAATAACCGCGGGCCCGGCCGCGGCGGCGCGCCGCCGTTGACAGCGGTGCCCGCGCGGGAGAAGGATGTCGCGTCAAGGCATGCGTCGGTCGCGAAACCGCCACCCGACGGCAGCGCCAGCCCGTACCATCGCGAGCCAGCGCCGTCCGCGTGCAAGGCGGGGACGCGGCTCGCATCACATCCCGTGGGAGCACGTCGATGGCCGACGACCAGAACGAAGAATTCGACCTCAACAGCCTGAACGATCAGGAGCTCACCGAGCAGGTCCACGACGACCTGTACAACGGGCTCAAGGACGAGGTGGAGGAGGCCACGCACATCTTCCTGAAGCGCGGCTGGTCCGCCGAGAAGATCCTCAACGACGCGCTCGTCGAGGGCATGCGCATCGTCGGTATCGACTTCCGCGACGGCATCCTGTTCGTGCCGGAAGTGCTGCTGGCGGCCAATGCCATGAAGGGCGGCATGGAGATCCTGCGCCCGCTGCTCGCCGAGACCGGCGTCGAGCCGATCGGCAAGATCGTGATCGGCACCGTCAAGGGCGACATCCACGACATCGGCAAGAACCTGGTCGGCATGATGCTCGAGGGCGCGGGCTTCGAGGTCATCGACCTCGGCATCAACAACCCGGTGGAGAAGTACCTGGCCGCGCTCGAGGAGCACAAGCCGGACATTCTCGGCATGTCGGCGCTGCTCACGACGACGATGCCCTACATGAAGGTCGTCATCGACACGCTCAAGGAAAAGGGCCTGCGCGACAAGTTCATCGTGCTGGTCGGCGGCGCGCCGCTCAACGAGGAGTTCGGCAAGGCGATCGGCGCCGACGCCTACTGCCGCGACGCGGCGATCGCCGTCGAGACCGCCAAGTCGATGATTGCCGCGCGCCGCGCCGCGGCGCGCTGATCCCGGACCCCGGCCGTGGAACGCCAGGGCCGCGTGCTGGTCATCGCCTGCGGGGCGCTGGCCCGCGAGATCACGGCCCTGAAGCGTGCAAGCCGCTGGGACGCGCTCGAGGTGACCTGCCTGCCGCCGGAGCTGCACATGCGCCCCGAGCGCATTCCCGCGGCGGTGCAGGCGGCGATCGAGGCGGCGCGCGCGGACTACGCGCGGATCTTCGTCGCCTACGCGGACTGCGGTACGGGCGGGGCCCTCGACCGGGTGCTGGCGGCGGAGGGCATCGAGCGCCTGCCCGGCGCCCACTGCTACGAGTTCTATGCGACCTCCGCGGCGTTCGCCGCGCTCGCCGAGGACGAGGTGGGCACGTTCTACCTGACGGATTTCCTGACCCGGCACTTCGAGCGGCTGGTCTGGGCCGGTCTCGGGCTCGACCGCTACCCGCAGCTGCAGCCGGACTACTTCGGCCACTACCGCCGGATCGTGTACCTGGCCCAGGTCGATGACGAGAAGCTGACGCAGCAGGCCGAGGCCATCGCCACGCGGCTCGGTCTCGCCTTCGAGCGCCGGCTCACCGGCTACGGCGACCTCGCGACGCGCCTGGCCGCAGTCGCGGGACCGGCGGCGCCATCCACCGACGCGCATACGCCACCGGGGGGCGCATGGGTCAGCTGATCGTCATCTCCTGGCGAGACATCCCGGCGCAGGTGCTGGTGCGCCGCGGGCGCGAGACGGCCAAGGTGCAGCTGTCGGCGCGCTTCCAGGAGGCCATCGACCGGGCCGCGATGCGCGCGGGCAAGGGCAGTTCGGACGCCTACCTCGCCGACTGGCGCCGCAGTCCCCCGCGTTCCTGCGGCGACGAGCTGCAGGCCGTCGCCGACGCCGAGGCAGCCGCGATCGAGGCGCGCTACAGCGATGCCGACCTCGACCGCATCATCCGCAACAAGGGCGTGGACGAGCGCATCGAGCGCGCCGACCCGCCGGCCGGCGCCCCGGAGGGCACCTGATGTACCGCGTCCGCCTCTGGTCCGTGCGCCACGCGCGCGGGCTCAACCGCTTCTACAACGGCTTCGAGCGCGTGCTGGTGGCGCTTGCGCCGGTGTTCCGTGCGATCGGCTACCAGCGGCTCGAGCGGCCGGTCGCGGCGCTGGAGCGCGGCGTCAAGGGCCTGCTGTTCGACTGCAAGATGTGCGGGCAGTGCGTGCTGAGCTCGACCGGCATGTCCTGCCCGATGAACTGCCCCAAGAACATCCGCAACGGCCCCTGCGGCGGGGTGCGCGCGAACGGCCACTGCGAGGTGCGCCCGGAGATGCGCTGCGTGTGGGTGCAGGCGTTTGCAGGCGCCGAGCGCATGGCCGGCGGCCTCGAGCGGATCCGGGTGGTGCAGGCACCGGTGGACCGCCGCCTCGAGGGGCGCTCGTCCTGGCTCAAGGTCGTGCGCGAGAAGACCGACCCGCCGAAGGCGGAGGGCAAGCCATGATCTTCGAGGACGAGCCGGTTCCGGGCTACCCGCTGCCGATCCTGCCGGGGCACGTCTCGCCCGGACGCCTCGAGCGCGTGCTGCGCGCCGGCGCGTTCGCGGTGACCACCGAGCTCGCACCGCCGGACTCGGCGGACCCGGAGGACGTCTACAAGCGCGCCCGCGTCTTCGACGGCTACGTCGACGCGATCAATGCGACCGACGGCTCCGGCGCCAACTGCCACATGTCGAGCCTCGCGGTGTGCGCGCTGCTGACGCGCGTCGGCTACGCGCCGGTGATGCAGATCTCTTGCCGCGACAAGAACCGCATCGCGATCCAGGGCGACATCCTCGGCGGCGCGGCGATGGGCGTGTGCAACATGCTGTGCCTGTCCGGCGACGGCGTGCAGGCGGGCGACCATCCGCAGGCCAAGCCGGTGTTCGACCTCGACGCGCTGTCGCTGCTGGAGATCGGCCGCACGCTGCGCGACGAGAAGCGCTTCCAGAGCGGCCGCAAGGTCACCTTCGCGCCGCGCGTGTTCTTCGGCGCGGCCGAGAACCCGTGCGGCCCGCCGGTCGAGCACCGGGCCCTGCGGCTCGCGAAGAAGGTCGCGGCCGGGGCCCAGTTCATCCAGACCCAGTACGTCTACGACCTCGATCGCCTGCGCGCCTTCATGCGCGCCGTCGAGGACCTGGGCCTGCTCGGCAAGGTGTTCATCCTGGTCGGCGTCGGCCCGTTCAAGACGGCCAAGGGCGCCGAGTTCATGCGCAACAACGTGCCCGGCACGCACATCCCGGACGCGATCATCCAGCGGCTCGCCGGCGCCCAGGACCAGGCACGCGAGGGCCGCCGCATCTGCGTCGAGCTGATCCAGGAGCTGCGCACCATCAACGGCGTGCACGGCGTGCACGTCATGGCCTACCGACAGGAAGAGAGCGTCGCCGAGATCATCCGTGACTCCGGCGTGCTCGCAGGACGGGTACCGTGGTACCCGGGACGCGACCAGGACCCCGCCGACAGGAAAGCATCATGACCGACACCATCGTCAGTTCCGCCACCAAGGAAGTCGTCATCGGCTTCGAGCGCCCGTTCGTCATCATCGGCGAGCGCATCAACCCGACCGGCCGCAAGATCCTGGCCGCCGAGATGGCCGCCGGCGACTTCAGCCGCGTCGAGGCCGACGCGCGCGCGCAGATCGAGGCCGGCGCCCACATGCTCGACGTCAACGCGGGCATCCCGCTGGCCGACGAGCCGGCGATCCTCGCGCGGGCGGTGCAGCTGGTGCAGTCGATCACCGACGTGCCGCTGTCGATCGATTCCTCCATCGTCGCCGCGCTCGAGGCCGGCCTCTCCGTCTACAAGGGCAAGGCGCTGGTCAATTCGGTGACCGGCGAGGACGATCGGCTCGAGACCGTACTGCCGCTCGTCAAGAAGTACGGCGCGGCGGTGGTCGCGATCTCGAACGACGAGACCGGCATCTCCGAGGACCCGGACGTCCGCTTCGAGGTGGCCAAGAAGATCGTGCACCGCGCGATGGACCACGGCATCCCGGCCGCCGACGTCGTCGTCGATCCCCTGGTGATGCCGATCGGCGCCATCAACCAGGCCGGCGTGCAGGTAATGCGCCTGCTGCACCGACTCAAGACCGAGCTCAAGGTCAACACGACCTGCGGCGCGTCCAACATCAGCTTCGGCCTGCCGAACCGCAACGGCGTCAACGCCGCGTTCCTGACGATGGCGATCAGCTCCGGCATGACCTCGGCGATCACCAACCCGCTGCACGCCGAGGTGATGCAGGCGGTGATGGGCGCGGACGTCATGATGGGCCACGACCCCGACTGCATGCGCTGGATCCGCAAGTACCGCGAGGCGCCGCCGGCCGGTGCCGCCGGCGTCCCTGG
>JAFEDP010000214.1 GCA_018241545.1 Pseudomonadota bacterium | reverse complement strand
TCATCGATCAGGCGATCGACTTCATCGACCAGGTCTACATCCCGGACCTGCTCGCGATCGCGAGCTTCTACAAGGGCTGGCTGCACGGCGGCGGCATCTCGAGCCAGAACGTGCTCTCGTACGGCGACGTGCCTGAGCGCGCCAACGACTACAAGAGCCTGCTGCTGCCGCGCGGCGCGATCGTCGGCGGCGACCTCAAGAAGATCAACGAGGTCGACCTCAAGGACCCGGAGCAGATCCAGGAGAGCGTGGACCACTCGTGGTACACGTACCCCGACGGCGTCAAGGCGCTGCACCCGTTCCAGGGCGTCACCAACCCGAAGTTCGAGCTCGGGCCGAAGACCAAGGGCACGAAGACCAACGTCGAGGCCTTCGACGAGTCGGCCAAGTACTCGTGGGTCAAGGCGCCGCGCTGGCGCGGCCAGCCGATGGAGGTCGGGCCGCTCGCCCGCTACATCATCGGCTACGCGCAGGGCAACCCGGAGTTCAAGGAGCCGGTGGAAAAGGTGCTGAAGACGCTCGACGTGCCGGTCACGGCGCTGTTCTCGACGCTCGGCCGCACGGCGGCGCGCGGCCTCGAGGCGAGCTGGGCGGTGCACAAGCTGCGCTACTTCGTCGACAAGCTGATCGCCAGCATCAAGGCCGGCGACACGGCGACGGCGAACGTGACGAAGTGGGAGCCGTCGACCTGGCCGGCAGAGGCCAAGGGCGCCGGCTTCGTCGAGGCGCCGCGCGGCGCGCTCGGCCACTGGATCGTCATCAAGGACCAGAAGATCGACAACTACCAGGCGGTCGTGCCCACCACGTGGAACGGCAGCCCGCGCGACGCCAAGGGCCAGATCGGCGCGTTCGAGGCGGCGCTCCTGAATACGCCGCTCGCGAAGGCCGACCAGCCGCTCGAGATCCTGCGCACGCTCCATTCCTTCGATCCGTGCCTCGCCTGCGCCACCCACGTGATGGCGCCGGACGGCGGCGAGCTGACGAAGGTCAAGGTGCGCTAGTCACGGGGTCGCAGTCGCGAGGAGACGCGTATGCTGCACTACAACAGGCTCGAGGCCGACCCCGCCGCGGCATCGCTGAAGTCGATGTACGTGTGGGAGCTGCCGGTGCGCATCTGGCACTGGGTCATGTTCCTGGCGATGGTCGTGCTGTTCGTCACGGGGCTGCTGATCTCCTACCCGCCACCGGCGGTCGGGGGTGAGGCATCCGAGCACTTCCTATTCGGCTACATCCGCTTCGCCCACTTCGCCGCCGGCTACGTGCTGGCGGTGTTCTGGCTCTTGAGGATCTACTGGGCGTTCGTCGGCAACGACTACTCCCGGCAGCTCTTCCTGCCGCCGGTGTGGAGCGGGAAGTGGTGGGAGGAGTTCGGCAACGACATCAAGACCTACGCCTTCCTGCCGAGCGCGAAGGAGTACCGGTACGGCGGGCACAACCCGATGGCGCAGCTGGCGATGTTCCTGCTGCTGACGCTGGGGTCGGTGCTGCAGATCGTCACCGGGTTCGCGCTCTATTCCGAGGGCGCCGGCAAGGGCTCGTGGTCGGACAAGCTGTTCGGCTGGGTGATCCCGCTGTTCGGCCAGAGCCAGGACGTGCACACGGTCCACCACCTGTGCATGTGGGTCCTGGTGGTGTTCACGACGGCGCACCTCTACATGGTGTTCCGCCAGGACATCACGACCAAGGAGAGCATCCTGAGCACGATGATCAGCGGCTACCGGACGTTCAAGGACTGAGAGTGGCCGTCGCGCCACGTGCAGACGGTGTGCTGCCACGCCGGCCGGCGCCCGCCGGCCGGCGTCCGCAGCACCCGGGGCAGTTCCTCGAGTCGCGCTTCCTGAAGCCGCTGGCGCTGTCACAGGAGGCGCTCGCGCGCGAGCTCGGCATCTCTCGCCGCCGCGTCAATGAAATCGTCAACGGGCGCCGCGGGCTGACGGCCGACACGGCGCTCAGGCTCGCGCGCTACTTCGACACCGGGCCCGAACTCTGGCTGCACCTGCAGGCGGCCTGGGACCTGTACCAGGCCCAGCTCGAGTACCGGCGGCGCAGCTGAGCTAGCCGCCACGCGCCGCCCGATTGGCGGCCGGCCGCAATCACCTGCGGCTGCCCCTTATTGGGGCTCGTAACACCCGCCGTTACAGTCGCCCCGGTCGCATCAAGGGGGCTGCCGTGCGCGACGCGCTCGTACTCGGGATCGGCAACGTGCTGTGGGGCGACGAGGGCTTCGGCGTGCGCTGCGTCGAGGCCTTCGGCGCGGCGTACGACCTCCCGCCGGGCGCCGGCTGGATGGATGGCGGCACGCAGGGCCTCTACCTGCTGCCGTACGTGCAGGACGCGCGCCGCCTGCTGATCTTCGACGCCATCGACTTCGGCCTCGCGCCCGGCACGCTCCGGGTGCTCGAGGGCGCCGACGTGCCGTGCTACCTCGGCGCGCGCAAGACGAGCCTGCACCAGACCGGGTTCCAGGAAGTGCTGGCGTGCGCCGCGCTCACCGAGCAGATGCCCGAGGCGCTGGTGCTCGTCGGCGTGCAGCCGGAGGACATGTTCGACTACGGCGGGAGCCTGCGGCCGGTCGTGAGCGCGCAGATCCCGCGCGCGCTCGAGCTCGCCGTCGAGCGGCTCACCGCCTGGGGCGTCGTGCCGGTGCGGCGCGAGGCGCCCGCTGCCTCGCGCTCGCCGATCAGCCGCGAACGCTACGAGACCGGCCGGCCGTCCGCCGCCGCGGCCTGCCGCATCGGCGATGCGCGCTTCCTGCCGCACGCGGACTGAACGCATGTGCCTCGGCATCCCGATGCAGGTGCAGAGCGTCGACGGCGACATCGCCACCTGCCGCGGCCGCGGTGGCGAGGGGCGCATCGACGTCGCGCTCGTCGCGCCGGTCGCCGCCGGCGACTGGCTGCTGACCTTCCTCGGCGCCGCCCGCTCGCGCATCGACGCGGCCGAGGCGATGCGCATCGACCGGGCACTCGCCGCCCTCGAGGCCATCGAGGCCGGCGGGCGCGTCGATGTCGCCGAGTACTTCGCCGACCTGGTCGGGCGCGAGCCCGAGCTGCCCCCTCACCTGAGAGGCTCCCGATGAACTACCAGCAACAACGGGCCGTGGCCTTCCGCGGCGTGCTCGAGCGCCTGGAGCGCGAGGCGCAGCTGCCGACCCTGACCGCCGAGGCGCTCGCCGCGCAGGTCGCCGCGTCGCCGCTGCTCGCGGTCCTGTTCACCGGCGACCCGACCGTCTCGCCCGAGAGCTGGGACGTGGCGGTGGTGCTGCCGGAGCTCGTGGCTTCGTGCCCGGGCCTGCGGGCCTGCATCCTCGACCCCGCGCAGAGCGCCCTCGCCGCCGGCTTCAAGAACGTGTTCCTCATGGGGGATCACGGCGGTGGCCAGGACGCGTTGCGCGCCGCGGCCGAGGATCTCGAGGACGAGGACAACAGGCTGGACGAGACGGCGCACGTCTACTACGTGCCCGACCTGTATTTTAAAGAAAAGGAGCAAATGAAGGCGTACCTGAGCGCGCGCGCCATCCCTTACGACGCACATGCGGCAACGGACGACACTTCCGAGGTTATGTTCCTCAACGAGAAGAAGTGGGTCCGACGCGACAAACTGGCGCCGAGCACCGCCAAAGAGCAGGCCACGACCGGCGTGGAGGGAGATCCGACCAAAGCCACTGCCGGACTCGGCGAGATGTTTATTGGCTGGAAGATCGACGATGCCGTGAATCAGATTCACGAGTTGCTGGCGCAGAAGAAGTAATTTCGGCGCCGGCGCGACGTCCTATCGGCTTGGCAGGCACTGCGCGTCCGTTCGATGCTGACAACGTAAGGGCTGCCCGGCAGGAATCGGACGCTCTGCGCCCGACTTATTCACGACCAACGCTTTGACGTGAATGGTGGCCCGAGCGCGGAGTCGAACCGCCGACACGCGGACTTTCAGTGCAGGTGCCAAGACGTGCTAACCACCTGACTGTTCGAAAGAACGATGCTCGGCGCTGTCCAATACTTTCCGGAGACAGGGGCAGGTAATCAGCTGAAGCGCCGCGAAGCGACCACGTAATATTGGACGCCGTCGGTCCGGTATTGCATCGCACGGTTGGTGGCAACGACCGGCCGGCGAATTTGTTCATCCGCAGTCGACCCTACCGCAACACTCGCTCCGCTCCATTCCAGTCGTTCGATGGGAGTGAAGCGGGCGTCTGCCTGTCCAGTCCCTTTCCTGGCGGCCGTGGCGTCTCTTTTGCCGTGCGCCCGAATGATTGTCAGTCGGCGTCGCGGTAATCGACCCAGGCCCAGCCAAATAGGGTGACTGCAAGAAAGGGATAGGCAAAGAACGGCAACGGCTGGGACAGCGGCGTCAGGGTGCGTCCCACGAACACTTGCACGGCTACTGCCGCGAACAACAGCGCTGCGACAGTCCCAACGACTCTGAGCCACGAAGGCAGAACGTTAGGCCCGCTGACAAGGGCCAGCGAGGCAGCCCACAGCCCGACTCCCGCGGCAAACCCGGGACTGCTGGCCGCGAGATCCATCGCAGCGCCAGAGAGCACCAGTGTCTCGCCTGCGACGAACACCAGAAAGCCTGCCGCCACGATGTTGTTCCCACGGCGAAGATGGTGAATGGCGAGCAGTGCGGTTGCGACAATCAGAGCGATTCCGTCGAGACCCCAAAGGAGCCCGCGCAATGAGGCGGACGGTGCGAAGGTGCCAGCCATGCCAAGCACTGCACCAATGACAAGGCCGCCCGCCGTAAGCAGCTTCGGATGCTGACCGCTCATGTACAACTCCCGCCGCCGTTGGACGTACTGTGAATGATCGAAATCGTAGCCGCGGCGAGATATTACGGCGTCGCTGCCCAGTTGCTCATCCACGGCCGTGAATCGGTGCGACCGCGGTGACCGCTCATGGTGGACGTAGGTTGGCAGCGCCGATGTCTCGTGCTGGCCGCAACGCGACGGATCCGCCCGGGCTTACGGCTTTGGTCGGCGGGGTGAGCAGCGGACCGAATTATTCGACGCCAGCGTCGGGATTGGGCAATGAAGCCATTCGCACTGCCGCAAGTCTTCGAACTAACGACTTGAATTGATGGTGGCCAGGGGCGGAGTCGAACCGCCGACACGCGGATTTTCAGTCCGCTGCTCTACCAGCTGAGCTACCTGGCCGTCGCAAGTGCCTGATCCGCCAGCAAGTCCCGGCCCCCGGGTCGCTTAAGCGGGCGCGTATTAGACCGGGCGCGGCCCGCAGGCGTCAAGGACGGGTTCCGCCCTCCCCCGGGGCGACGAAACCGTCGGGCCGGCTCGCGCCGGCGCCGAACAGGAACTTCTCCATCTCGGCCGCCAGGAACTGGCGCGCCTTGGGCTCGATCGGCGTCAGCCGGTACTCGTTGATCAGCATCGTCTGGTGCTCGAGCCAGCGCTGCCAGGCCTCCTTCGAGACCTGCTGGTAGATGCGCTTGCCGAGCTCGCCGGGGTACGGCGCGTAGTCGAGCCCCTGCGCGGCGCGACCGAGCACGACACATTGGACGATCCGGGCCATGGCTACTTCCTCGTGCGGGGGCGGCGCGCGCGCGGTGCGGCGGCGAGCCGCGCGAGCAGGGCCGCCACCGGCGCGGCG
>JAFEDP010000213.1 GCA_018241545.1 Pseudomonadota bacterium | reverse complement strand
GGCGTGACGCTCGCCAAGTGGGGCCACCGGGCGCTGGTGGCGGGCGACGCCACGGACGCGGTGGTGCAGCTGATCGGCGCCGACCTCGCGCCCGACCTCGTGATCAGCGACTACCACCTCGCCGGCGGCCAGAAGGGCGACGCGGCGATCGAGGAGGTGCGGCGCGAGTTCGACCGCGTACCGCCGGCCGCGGTGATGACCAGCGACCCGGACCCGGCCCTCAGGCGCACGCTCGAGGCGCGCGGCTACGTGCTGCTCGCCAAGCCGCTGAACCTGGCGCGCCTGCGCGCGATGCTCGAGCGCCTCGCCGCTCAGTGACCCGGGGACTTGCCCAGCAGGCGGCCGGCCTCGATGACCGCCTGCACGCGGTTGGTCACGCCGAGCTTGCGGAAGATCGACGAGACGTGGGCCTTGACCGTGATCTCGCTGATCGCGAGCGCGCGCGCGATCTGCTTGTTGGACAGCCCCTGCGACAGCAGCTCCAGCACGCGCCGCTGGCGCAGCGTCAGCTCGTCGCGCCCGGCCGCGGCCTCGTCGCGGCCCTGCGAGCGGGACTGGCGCAGCGCGGTGACGACCTCGGCGGGCATGTAGGTGCCGCCCTCGAGGATCGCGCGCACCGCGTTGATCAGCACCTGGCGCGGCGCCGACTTCGGCACGTAGGCATTGGCGCCGCCCAGGATCACGTCCTGCATCGTGCGCGGGTCGTCGACCGCCGAGATCACCACCACCGGCGTCAACGGCGCCACCTGGCGCAGCGCGGCGAGGCAGCTGAAGCCGCTCGCGCCCGGCAGGTTGAGGTCCAGCAGCACGAGGTCGAAGGTCGCGTCCGAGGTCACGGCCGCGAGCACCTGCGCCTGCGAGCCCGCCTCGTGGATCTCGGCGTCGGGACAGGCCTGCGGCACGACGGCGCGGAGCGCCTCGCAGTACAGCGGGTGATCGTCCGCGATCAGGACGCGCTTGGTCATGCTCGCTCGTTCCGCTCCCGCGTCGACCGGTGGCGGCCCGGGCGTGGGCTCGCCGCCACATACCAAAGTATGACGCCTCTGCTGCCAACGACTTATACACGACCCCGGGCGGCGCCGGGATACTCGGGCAGCCGGTGGACGCGCGGACGCGACGCCGGCCAGCGCCCGTCCCGTCCGTATCGGACGGCGGAGCTCAGGCGGTATAGTCCGCCGGGCCGCCGGCCGAACGTTGCGCCGGGGCGACGCGTCGCCAGAGCGCGGGCCTACTGCAAACGGGGGGATCACACGATGACGTCAGAGCTCAACCGCCGGCCGGTGCGCCGGTTCTCCGCCACGCTCGCCGCCGCCGTCGGCGCCCTGCTCGGCGCGGCCGCCCACGCCGAGACCGCGCCGGTCGACACCGGCGCGCTCGCAGAGGTGGTCGTCACGGCGCAGAAGCGCACCGAGTCGCTGCAGAGCGTGCCGGTGTCGGTGACCGCGCTGACGGCGAACCAGCTGGGCGAGCTCAAGATGGACACGCCCTCCGACCTCACGACCCAGATCCCCAACCTGCAGGTCAACGGCATCGTCGGCGAGGGCTCGCCGATCTTCTCGCTGCGCGGCGTGTCGATGTTCGACTACAGCCTGAGCCAGTCGAGCCCGGTGGCGAGCTACATCGACGAGGTCTACAAGGGCAACTTCGTGCTGTTCGGGGTCGAGATGTACGACCTGCAGCGCGTCGAGGTGCTGCGCGGGCCGCAGGGCACGCTGTACGGCAAGAACACCACCGGCGGCGCGATCAACTTCGTGACGCGCCGCCCGGGCTTCGACACCGAGGGCGACATCAAGGTCGGCGTCGGCAACTTCGGCCGCCAGGAGGCCGAGGGCGCGTTCCAGACCGCGCTGGTGGCCGACCGGCTCGCGATGCGCGTCGCGTTCAGCTACACCAAGCAGGACGGCTTCATCCGGAACGTGCTGCCCGGCCACCCGGACATGGAGGGCGTCAACCAGTACGGCGTGCGCCTGTCGCTGCTCTACAAGGTGTCCGACGACTTCGACGCGATCCTGCGCCTGTCCAAGAGCATGCAGGACCCGCAGAACTACGCGATCATCGCCGGCAACATCGGCGCGGCCGGCGTCGGCGGCGCCGGCTACTTCCGCACGGTGGACGGCAATCTGGGCAGCGCGGCGCTCGCCACCGACCAGGTGGCGCAGGACTACACGCCGAAGCGCCGCCAGGACAACGAGGGCGTGGCGCTCACCCTCGACTGGCGGCTCAACTCGACGCTGCAGCTGACCTCGATCACCTCGTGGGACCTCGGCAAGCTGTTCAACCCCGAGGGCACCGACGGCTCGCCGATCGACATCTTCAAGATCCCCTACATCGGCAAGACCAAGCAGGTCGCGCAGGACCTGCGCCTGACCTCGAACACGGGCGGGGCGTTCGACTACATCGTCGGCGCGTACTACCAGCACGAGGTCATCTACAACTCGACCGAGAACCAGTTCTTCAACTTCCTGGACTTCAACGGCGACGGCCAGCTCAACTACCACGACTGCGCCGACGCCTCGTTCGCGCCGGCCGACGCCGGTACCGGCACCGGCTACCCATCGGGCATCGTCATCAACCCGTCGTGCCGCTACTACAACCAGTTCGACCAGATCCGCAACAGCTGGTCGGCGTACTCCGACGCCTCCTACAAGCTGTCCGAGACGTTCAAGCTGCACGCCGGCGTGCGCTACAACCACGACAACGGCTCGCAGCTCAACGCGCTCGACCAGCTGCGCGGCCCCGACGGGGTGCCGATCGCCAACCTCGGCTTCTCGACCGACCCGAACACGTTCATGCCGGCGCTGGTGCTGCCGGGCTCGCCGGGCTACGACGCCGCCGTCAACGCCACGCGCCGCCAGGACATCCACAACACCGCGGTGACCGGCCGCGCCGGCATCGACTACACGCCGACCAAGGACGCGCTGATCTACCTGGGCTACAGCCGCGGCTACCGCTCGGCCGCGTTCAACGCGCAGTTCCTGTTCACGCCGCAGGACTTCACGAGCGTCAAGCCCGAGACCCTCGACTCGGTCGAGGCCGGCTTCAAGACCGCCTGGCTCGACAACCGGCTGCAGCTGAACGGCGCCGTGTTCCACTACCAGTACAAGAACCAGCAGTACATCGACGTGCAGCCCACCGGCCAGCAGCCGCTGATCAACCTGCAGAAGTCGAAGATCGACGGCGGCGAGCTCGAGCTCGTCACCCGCCCGGTGCGCGACTTCACGCTGCGGCTCGGCCTCGGCTTCCTCGACGGCAAGATCCAGGAGGGCGCGATTTCCGGCGGCGCCATCGACGTGTCCGGGCACAAGCTGCCGAACGCGCCGGATGCCTCGGCGACGCTGTCGATGGACTGGGACGCGCTGCACTTCGGCGAGTCGCGCCTGACGCTGCACTTCGACGGCAGCTACGCCTCGAAGCAGTACTTCGAGCTCCTCAACGAGGACCGCATCGCCCAGGATGCCTATGCGATCCTCAACGCCCGCATCGCCTACCGCGCGGGCGGCGACAAGTGGGAGGTCGGACTGTGGGGACGCAACCTCGCCAACAAGTACTACCTGACCAACGCGGTCGACCTGCAGGCGCTCGGCTACGACTACGAGCATCGCGGCCTGCCGCGCATGTTCGGCCTCGACGCCAGCTACCATTTCTGACGGCGGGCGCGGGAGCGGCGTCGTGAGCCCGTCCGAGGGGGGACCGCCGAGCTTCGTCTCCGGCACGAGCACGGCGCCGCTGCTGTACCGCACCGTCGATGCGGTGCTGAAGGCCGCCGTCGCCGGCGGCCCGGACCGGCCGGCGCTGATCGTGCCGCACCAGGGCGTGCGCTTCACGTACCGCGAGCTCGACGCGGCGGTGGAGCGCGTCGCCCGCGGCCTCGTCGCGCTCGGCCTCGAGCCCGGCGAGCGCATCGGCATCTGGGCGCCGAACTGCGTCGAGTGGCTGCTGACGATGTTCGGCGCCGCGCGCGCCGGACTCATCCTCGTCAACATCAACCCGGCCTACCGCAGCGCCGAGCTCGACTACGCGCTGCGCCTGGTCGGCTGCCGGGCGCTGGTCTTCGCCGGCGCGTTCAAGGGCAGCGACTACCACGCGATGCTGCGCGAGCTGATCCCGGAGCTCGACCTCGCCGCGCACGGCCGGCTGGTGTCGGGGCGCTTCCCGGACCTGCGCCTGCTGGTGCGGATCGGCGCGGAGCCGGCGGCCGGCTGCCTGTCCTTCGCCGACCTCGAGGCGGCCGGGCGCGGGGTCGCCGCGGACGCGCTCGCGACGATCGCGCAGGGCCTCGACCCGGACCAGCCCTACAACATCCAGTTCACGAGCGGCACCACCGGCTCGCCCAAGGGCGCGACGCTGACGCACTTCAACATCGTCAACAACGGCTTCTTCGTCGGCGAGGCGATGCGCCTCACCGACGCCGACCGCGTCTGCATCCCGGTGCCGCTGTACCACTGCTTCGGCATGGTGCTCGGCGTGCTGGCGGCGATGACCCACGGCGCGGCGAGCGTGTTCCCGGGCGAGGCCTTCGAGCCGCTTGCGGTGCTCGACACCGTGGCGCGCGAGCGCTGCACCGCGCTGCACGGCGTGCCGACCATGTTCATCGCCGAGCTCGAGCACCCGCGCTTCCGCGAGTTCGACCTGTCCTCGCTCAGGACCGGCATCATGGCGGGCAGCCCGTGCCCGATCGCGGTGATGCGCCGGGTGGTCGAGGAGATGCACATGCCGGAGGTCACGATCTGCTACGGCATGACCGAGACCAGCCCGGTGAGCTTCCAGAGCTCCTGCGACGACCCGCTCGAGCGGCGCGTCGGCACGGTCGGGCGCATCCACCCGCACGTGCAGGTCAAGGTCGTCGACGCCCACGGGCGCGTGACGCCGCGCGGCGTGTCGGGCGAGCTGCTGACCCGCGGCTACAGCGTGATGCGCGGCTACTGGGCCGAGCCCGAGCGCACCCGCGAGGCCATCGACGAGGGCGGCTGGATGCACACCGGCGACCTCGCCGTCATCGACGCCGACGGCTACTGCAACATCGTCGGGCGGGTCAAGGACATGATCATCCGCGGCGGCGAGAACATCTCGCCGCGCGAGATCGAGGAGTTCCTGTACCGCCACCCGGCGGTGCTCGACGTCGCGGTGGTCGGGGTGCCCGACCACAAGTACGGCGAGGCGGTGTGCGCCTGCATCCGCCTGCGCGAGGGCGCGAGCGCCACCGAGGAGGAGATCCGCGAGTTCTGCCGCGGCCAGATCGCCCACTACAAGGTGCCGCGCTACGTGCGCTTCGTCGACGCGTTTCCGATGACCGTGACCGGCAAGGTGCAGAAGTACCTGATCCGCGAGCACGTGCGCGCCGAGCTCAGCCTCAGCGAGGAGGCGCACGCGTGAACGGCGTGGCCGCGGTCGACGTCGCGGTGCTGGGCGCGGGGCCGGCCGGCACCGTGGTCGCCCGCCGGCTCGCCGCCGCCGGCGCGAGCGTCGCCGTCGTCACCGGGCCCGAACCCGGCCCGGCGCGCGAGGGCTACTCGCGGCGCACGCGCGAGCGGCTGCTCGAGGAGGGCCTCGGCGCCGCGGTGGCGACGCTGGCCGGTCCGGTGCCGCGCGCCGGCACCTGGGGCG
>JAFEDP010000212.1 GCA_018241545.1 Pseudomonadota bacterium | reverse complement strand
CGCGCGAAACGTTCGGGCGCGAGCCGCGCGGCGACTGGCTCGATCCCTACCGCTCGCTGGCCGCGGCCGAGGACCGCCGCGCGCGGCGCCGCGGCATCGAGGCCCTCGCGCTCGCCGGCGTGCGCGCGCTGCTGGTGCCGCCGGCGCAGCTCGAGCGCGCGGTGTTCGACGCGTACGCCGACCTCAGGCGCCGGCGCCTGGTATGAGCGGGCGGCGCGCGCCGAACAGGCGGCCGCTCAGGACGCCTGCCATCACCAGCCAGTAGCCGACTCCGATCGCGACGCGCGCGCTGAGCGGCACGCGCGCGTCGGGCGAGACGAAGCCCTCGATCAGGCCGCAGCCGGTCAGCAGCAGCGCGCACGGCAGCAGCAGCTTCGCGAGCTCGGCGGTGCGGCGCTCGAAGGACTCGCGGCGCGTCGGGTACTCGGGGTGCACCAGCGAACCGCCGAGCGCGACGCCGGCGGCCCCGGCGAGGCAGATCACCGACAGCTCCACGGTCCCGTGCGCGACGATGAACGCGAACAGGCGACCGTCGAGGCCGTGCTGGTGGGTGAGCGCGAACGCGCCGCCGAGCAGCAGCCCGTTGAGCGTGATCAGGTAGACCGTCCCGAGGCCGTAGAACGCGCCGGCGCAGAACGCGGCGATCGTGACCGCGACGTTGTTCGACAGGATCCTGAGCGACACCACCGACGAGGGCGTCACGTTGAGCAGCCCGTCGGTCCACAGCTCGCCGCGCTCGACGTGCTCGATCATGTCCTCGCTCGCGATCAGCCCGGCGAGCTCGGGATAGCGGCTGACGAGCCACCAGCCGGCGCCGGTGCCGAGCGCGAACAGCAGCACCACCCAGCCGAGCGGCGCGCGCAGCGAGCGCACGACCGCCGGGGCCTCCTCGCGCAGCAGCTTGAGCAGCGCGGCGCGCAGCCGGTGCGGCGGGCGGCTGATCGCGGCGTGGTAGGTCGCGTACAGCGACTCGAGGCCGCGCGCGAGGCTCGCGGCGCCCGGCCAGCGGCGCACCGTGGCCAGGTCGCGCGCGAGCGCCCGGTAGCCGTCGAGCGCGGCGAGCGCCGCGCGCTGGTCCAGCACCAGCACGGTGCCGGCGGCGAGGTCGCCGATGCGGACCCGGTCGCGCGTCGCGAAGCAGGCCAGGAGCCCGACCAGGTAGAAGGCCGGCAGCGAGTCGATCACCCGGAACAGGTTGCGGATCAGCAGTGCGCCCGGCGAGGGCGTGTCGCCGCGACGGGTCACCAGCCGCACGCCGGCGATGCGCTTGCCGGGCGTGCGCCCGCCGAAGGCGGTCTCGAGCACCGGGTGGTACAGGAAGTAGAGCGCGAGGCTCGGCAGCAGCACGCCGAGCGCGAACGTGCGGCTGTCGAGGGCGGCGGAGCGCGGCAGCAGCGCGCCGGTGACGATGAGCGTGCCGGCGAGGAACCAGGCGGCCGCGAGCAGCAGCCGTACGTGCCAGTCGATCACGAACGCATAGCTGCGGCTGCCGGGGCCGGCGATCGGCAGCGAGACGTCGACGCCGGTGGCGCTCGCGATCGTCAGCTGTTCGGTGCCCATCCCGGCCTTCCTGGCCGCCCGCCGGCGGCGCCGCTCACGACCCGGACGCCCGCTCGAAGATCGCGTAGTGCTTGCGCACCGGCTCCAGCGTCTCCCAGGTGCCGACGAATCCCGCCGGCACGACGAAGGCGTCGCCCGGCCCGAACTCGACCGCGGTACCGTCGTCCGCCACGAGCCGCACGCGACCCTCCAGCAGGTGGCAGAACTCGTGCTCGGCGTAGCTGACGCGCCAGCGCCCGGGCGTGCTCGCCCAGGTGCCGCAGTGGAACTGCTGCGACGGGTCGGAGTAGCGGTTGTCGACGGTGGCGCGCGGGGCGCCGGCGAGCACCCGGGACGGGTCGAACGGCGACTCGGCCGGCGAGCCGGCGGCGCGGAAGTCGACGATCCGGGGGAGGGTCATGCGTGCTCCTCGAGGTACTTCGGCAGCATAGCGCGCCAGGTGTTCCAGTCGTGGTCCCGGTCGCGGCCCCACAGGTCGACGCGGTTGGGCACGCCGCGCGCGCCGAGCACGTGCGCGAGGCGCCACGACTCGCCGACGTCCTCCCAGCGGCCCTCGCCGGTCGGCAGCAGCACCAGCCGCCCGCGCAGGCGCGCGAGCTGCTCGCCCTCGCCGAGCCCGGGCAGGTAGTGCAGCGGCGACGAGTAGTAGAAGTCCAGGTTCATGCGCCCGCCGAGGTACTTCGACAGGTCGAAGGTGCCGCTCATCGAGATCGCGAGCCGGAACGCGTCCGGGTGGCGGCACACGCTGGCCGCGGCGTTGAAGGCGCCGATCGAGGCGCCGGCCGCGATGACCTCGAGGTCGGGCGTGCGGCAGTCGCTGCGGATCAGCGGCACGACCTCGTGGTAGACGAAGGCGTCGTAGAGGTTCTGGACGCGCGAGCAGTACTCGGGGGAGTGGCCGCCCTCGAGCCAGGTCCGGCCGGCGACGCTGTCGATCGAATACACCTTGATGCGGCCGGCGTCGATCAGCGCGCCGACCGCGCCCACCAGGTGGAAGCGCTCGACCTCCTCGTAGTCGCCGCCGGCGGTCGGGAACAGCAGCACCGGCGTGCCGAAGTGGCCCCAGCGCACGACCCGCGCCGGCTCCGGCAGGCGGCCGGTGCTCCAGGTCCAGGCCTGCTTGTCCACGGCGGCGCGCCTCAGCCCGCCGACTCGGCGCGGCGCCAGGCCTGGATCCGCTGCCAGAAGAGCTCGGTGAACTGCTCGACCTCGTGCGCCGGGTACAGCGCCTCGACCTTGGCCCGCACCGCGGCCCGCGCCGCGGGGCCTGCGAAGAACTCGTCGGCGACGGCGTCGAGGTGGCCGAGGTGGCGCGCGCAGAACTCCTCGAAGCGCTCGGCGTCGAAGTGGCGGCGCGCGAGCGCCGCGCAGGCGGCGAGGCGCGCGCCGTAGTCCGGCTCGCGCGCCGCGGCCTCGAAGTACGGCCCCCAGTCGAGGTTCATCCGCATCGGGCGGCGGGTGGCCGCGCAGTACAGCGACCAGCGCAGGTTGGCCTTCACGAGCCACGGGAAGTGGTAGTGCAGCGAGGTCACCTGCGAGTCCGGGCAGGCGTTGGCGAAGTCGATCGGGTGCCAGTCGTCGCCCTTGAGCAGCGCCTCGCAGGAGTTGAAGTCCCAGCCGAAGAAGGCGTTGATCACGAGCGTGATGGCCTCGAGCTCGCGGCGCTGCGCGTCGCCGACGAAGTCGCGGTCCAGCCGGTAGCGGTCGTGCAGCGGCGCCGCCGGGTCGTAGTTGACGAGGCGCGTCTGCGGGCCGAGGCCGATACAGCGCACGAAGCGGTCGTACGGCAGCACGCCCTGCTGCAGGTGCATGATCTTGGTACCGCTGGCCTCGTACGCGGCCCTGAGCGCCGCCTCGTTGTCGATCTTGGTCACGCCGACCCAGCCGCCGCCGTCGTAGGGCTTCATGAACAGGGGGTAGCCGAGCCGCTCGCCGATCGCGCCGAGATCGAACAGGCGCGCGTAGCGCGCGAGCGTGGGCTCGAGGTCGGCGCTCTTCTCGTAGGACTTCGGCGGCACCATCCAGGTCGCCGGAACCTTGAGCCCGAGCCGCATCATCGCCGCGTAGGTCGTGTGCTTCTCGTTGGCCTGGATCGACCACGGGTTGTTGAACACGTACAGGCCGTCGAGCACGACCGCCTTCTTGATCCACTCGCGACTGACGTGGTACCAGTGGGTGAGGCGGTCGACGACGAGGTCGTAGCGGCAGGGCTGGCGCAGGTCGAACGGCTCGATGGTCACGCGCTCGACCGAAAAGCGCAGCGTGTCGCCCTGCCACGGGATCGCGAGCTGCAGGCGCTCGAGCAGCTGCTCGTAGCAGGCCGGCCAGCAGATGTCAGCGCCCAGCGAGAGCCCGATCCGCCGCGTCACGTCTCCCATGCGTCCCCCCTGCGCGCCACCGGCTATTCGTACACCATCCACAGCGGTCCTGGGAACAGGAACGTCAGCCCGGCACGCAGCCGGTCGCGCCAGTTCTGCCAGTTGTGGCCGTCGCGCGCCTCCTCGAAGCGCACGTCCATGCGCGCCGCCTGCAGCAGCGGCACCAGCGAGCGGTTCTCGTAGATCAGCGACTCGTAGATCCCGCAGCTGACGTAGATGCGCTCCGCCGGGCGGCCGGGGCGGGCGCGGAACGCGTTCATGAAGCGCACCACCGGCTCGAAGGCCGCGCCGCGGCGGTTCTCGCCGATGTCGGTGAAGGCGAACGAGCCCGACTGCAGCAGCAGCCGCCCGAAGGTGCCCGGGTGGCGCCAGGCGGCGTGCAGGGACGCGACGCCGCCGAGGCTCGCGCCCATCGCGCAGCGCTGCGCCGGGTCGGGCTCGAGCGGCAGGCGGGCCGCGACCGCCGGCAGCAGCGACTCGACCAGGAAGTCGGCGTGGGCGTCGAGCCCGACGTACTCGCGCAGCCGGTCCGGCGACTCGGTCAGCGCCACGATCAGCGGCGGGATCTCGAGGCGGTGGATCAGGTTGTCGAGCACGGTCTTGAGCTGCGCGTAGCGCAGGTAGTCGCCGCCATCGTGCAGCACCAGCAGCGGGTAGCGGCGCGTGCGCCGAAAGCGCGCCGGCACGTACAGGTCGACGGCGCGCGGGCCGAGGTGGCGCGACTCGACCAGCAGCCGCTCGAGGCTGCCGGTGCGGGCGCCGTCGTCCGGCAGCGTCCACTCGGGCGGCACGTAGCCGTAGCCCTGGCAGACGGAATTGGCGCCGAACGGGTCGGAGGCGCGGTGCGGGTTCAGCGGGTCGAGGATCCACTCGCCGGCGCTGCCGCGGCGGACCTCGAGCTTGTACTCGAAGCGCGAGCCGGCCGGCAGCGCGAGCGTCAGCGACCACAGGTCGGTGCCGGCGATGCGCTCGAGCGGCTGGGCCGCGGGCAGGCCGGAGATGAACATGCGCAGGTACACCGCGTCCGCGGCGCCGCGGTACAGGAACGTGGCGCCCTCCGGCGCGACCAGCGGCACGGCGTGCGCCGCGAGGAAGGCGTCGATCGCCGCCGCATCCGGCGTGCCGCCGGCCAGCAGCCGCGCGAGCGCGGCGCTCACGCGCCGGCCTCGCGCACGCTGCCGTCGCGGGCGAGGCAGCGCAGGTCGCGGGCGGCGACGACCCGGCCGCGGTGCCAGTACACGAGGCTGCCGTGGTCGAGCGCAAGGCAGCGTGCCGGCGCGAAGCGGCGCGCGAACGCCTGCACGCGCACGGCGTCCTCGAGCGCGAGGCGCGCCGCGGCGTGCGGCAGCGCCACGACCCCGGGGACCAGCCCGAGGCCGGGCTCCAGCACCTCGGCGTGCGCCGCGCCCTGCGGCGGGCGGTCGTGGAACAGCACCACCCGCTCGGTCAGCGCCATCGCGCCGGCCGACCAGGCGATCAGCGGCTTGCGTTCGAGCAGCGCCGCGAGGCCGAACAGGCGCAGCCGGTTGAGGAGCACCGCGACGTGGCCGCCGGCCACGAGCACCGCCGCGGCCGCCTCGATGGCGCGCGCCAGCGACTCGCGGTGCGGCGCGAGGCTCGCGCGCGCGCTGCGCTGCCAGTGGCGCGCGAAGGCGGCGTGCTCGCGGGCGCCGGCGGCGAGGT
>JAFEDP010000211.1 GCA_018241545.1 Pseudomonadota bacterium | reverse complement strand
CAGCTCGCCGGCGGGCGCGTCGCGCGCCTCGACGAGATCGCCGACGTGCGCGACGGCGTCGCCGAGATCCGCACGCTGTCGCGCCTCGACGGCCGGCCCGCCACGACGTTCTTCGTCACCAAGGCGCGCGGGTTCTCCGACGTCGCGGTCGCCGACAAGGTATCCGCCGAGATCAACAAGATCCTGGCCGAGAACCCCGGCGTGTCCGCGAAGCTCGTGTTCACCATCGTCGAGCACACGCGCCGCGCCTACCGCTCGGCGATCGACGCGCTGGTCGAGGGCTCGGTGCTCGCGGTCGCGGTGGTGTTCCTGTTCCTGCGCGAGTGGCGCGCCACCGCGATCTCGGCGCTCGCGATCCCGCTCTCGGCGATCCCGACCTTCGCGTTCATGTCGTGGATGGACTTCACGCTGAACGGCGTGAGCCTGCTGGCGCTGTCGCTGGTGGCCGGCGTGCTGGTGGACGACGCGATCGTCGAGATCGAGAACATCGTGCGCCACATCCGCATGGGCAAGTCGCCGTACCAGGCGGCGCTCGACGCCGCCGACGAGATCGGACTGGCGGTGGTCGCCACCTCGGCGACGATCATCGCGGTGTTCCTGCCGGTCAGCTTCATGGGCGGCTTCAGCGGCCAGTTCTTCAAGCAGTTCGGCCTTACGGTCGCGGCGGCAGTGTTCTTCTCGCTGCTGGTGGCGCGCCTGCTGACGCCGGTGATCGCGGCGTTCACGCTCAAGCCGCAGGGCTTCCACGCGCACCTCGACGGGCCGCTGATGCGCCGCTACCTCGGCTGGCTCGAGAAGTGCGTGCACAACCGCGGGAAGACGGTGCTGTTCGCGCTGCTGTTCTTCGCGGCCTCGCTGGCGGGCCTCAAGCTGCTGTCGGTGTCGTTCATCCCGCCGGAGGATTTCGGCGCGAGCACGGTCAACATCGAGCTGCCGCCCGGCGTGCGGCTCGAGGACACCTCGCGCGTGTCGGCGCAGGCCGCGGCGATCCTGCGCCGCCATCCGGAGGTGGCCAGCATCGTCGAGTCGGTGGGCTCCGACGAGGACGGCCAGGTGCGCACTGCCAACCTGTTCGTCTCGCTGGTGCCGAAGAGCCAGCGCAAGCTGTCGCAGAAGCAGTGGGAGGACGAGGTCGCCCCGGAGCTGCGCGCGATCGCCGACGCGCACGTTCAGTTCCAGGCACAGCAGGGCATGAACGGCCGCGACTTCTCGATCTTCCTGACCGGCGACGACCCGGTGCAGCTCGACGCCGCCGCGCGGCGGGTCATCGAGGAGATGCGCGGCCTCAAGGAGATCCGCGACCCGCGCATCGACGGCGACCTGCCTCGCCCTGAGATCGTCATCAAGCCGCGGTTCGACCTCGCCGCCGAGCTCGGTGTCACTGTGCAGTCGATCAGCCAGACCGTGCGCATAGCGACCCTCGGCGACATCCCGCAGAACGTCGCCAAGTTCTCGCTCGCCGATCGCCAGGTGCCGATCCGCGTCAGCCTCAAGGAGTCCTCGCGCGAGGACCTGTCGACCATCGAGAACCTGCCGGTGCCGACGGCGAGCGGCGGCAGCGTGCCGCTCAAGGCGGTCGCGGAGATCCGCTTCGGCCAGGGACCGGCGACCGTGCGCCGCTACAACCAGTCGCGCCGCCTGATGATCGGCGCCGACCAGGCGCCGGGGGTCGAGTTCGGCGATGCGCAGAAGAAGATCGACTCGCTGCCGGCGTTCAAGAACCTGCCGCCCGGCGTGCACAAGGTGGACGTCGGCACCGGCGAGTTCATGGCCGAGCTCTTCACCAACTTCGCGCTCGCGGTCGCCGCCGGCGTGCTGATGGTGTTCGCGGTGCTGGTGCTGCTGTTCGCGCGCGTGTTTCAGCCGCTGACGATCCTGTTCGCGCTGCCGCTCGCGCTCGGCGGCGCGGTCGTCGCGCTGTTCATCTTCCGCATCCCGTTCTCGATGTCGGTGATCATCGGCATCCTGATGCTGATGGGCATCGTCGCCAAGAACTCGATCCTGCTCGTCGACTTCGCCATCGAGGAGATGCGCGCCGGCCGCACGCGGCTGCAGGCGCTGCTCGAGGCCGGCCACAAGCGCGCCCAGCCGATCGTCATGACGAGCGTCGCGATGATCGCGGGCATGCTGCCGACCGCGTTCGGGCTGGGCGATGCGTCCTCGTTCCGCCAGCCGATGGCGGTGGCGGTGATCGGCGGCATCATCACCTCGACGTTCCTGACGCTGGTGATCGTGCCGGCGGCGTTCACGCTCGTGGACGACCTAGAGCGCTGGCTGGCGCCGCGCTTCGGCCGGCTGCTGACGCACTCGCACCACATCGAGCCGCATATCGGCCGCCCGGGGCCGGTGGCCGTGCCGGGCGGCGGGCTCGCCGCCGGCCGCGCGCAGCGGTCAGAGGGTCCGCACTAGGATCGCGGCGGGCGCGCCGCGGCGCGGCTCAGCGCCGGGCGCTGCGCCGCAGCCGGCGGGCCGCGGCGATCCCCACCCCGCCCGTGAGCAGCAGCACCGCGGAGTCGGGCTCCGGAACCGCGGCCGGCGGCGTCAGCGACCAGGTGCCGGCCGTGCCGTAGTCGTTGTTCACGGTCAGCTTGTTGCCGGTCGGGAACTCCGACGAGGTCGTCTGCACCCAGAGGCTCTGCTGGAAGGCGCCAGCCGCCGTCGTGTTGAAATCGAAGCCGCCGCTGAATCCGGGCAGCGTCGACTTGATGTCGAAGTCGCTCGACGTCGGCGTCGCCGAGAACGGCAGGGACCCGGAGAGCCCGAACAGGTTGCTCGAGTCGACCGTGTAGCTGATGAGGTTCGAGGCGTACGAGAAGCTGACGAAGGTCGCCGTCGAAGGATTCGTCGGATCGTAGTTGGCGAACACGAGTTGTGCGTTCGCGGTGCCGGTACAGTCGGTGCACTGGCCCGTGAAGTAGAACGTCGTGTCGTTGCCCGTGGTCTGCGCGGCGGCCGGCGCGACGATGCCGAAGGCGGCGATGGCCGCCGCGAGCGCGACGGCGTGGCGAGCGTGGAGTGCGGCACGCACGGCCGCTGCGACTGGCTTCAAGACCGATCCCCTTAAGTGCCTGTTGTTGATTGTTCGAGGCGGGGCGACTGTAGCATTGCCTCGGCGCGACCTGCCACCGCGTGGCGTGTCGCGCCCGCTTATGTCCAGTGCGGCGCGGCTGCGCTGTGCGGCGGGCGGGTGCGCCCGGCGACGCGACTCGACGGCAGGAGAGGCAACGTGACGACGCGCTACCGGGCCTTCATCAGCTACAGCCACGCCGATCGCGCGGTGGTGGCGTGGCTGCACCGCGCGCTCGAGACGTATCGCCTGCCGCGCAAGCTGGTCGGCCGGGCGACGCCGCTGGGACCGGTGCCGGCGCGGCTCGGACCCGTGTTCCGCGACCGCGACGAACTGCGCGCGTCGGGGGACCTCAACGAGGAGCTGCGCGGCGCCCTGCGCGACTCGCTGTTCCTCGTCGTCGTGTGCACGCCGGCGGCCGCGCGGTCGCGCTGGGTCAACGAGGAAGTGCTGACCTTCAAGCGGCTGCACGGCGAGGCGCGGGTGCTCGCGCTGATCGTCGACGGCGAGCCGGGCGGGGGTGGCGACCAGCCGGAGTGCTTCGTCCCGGCGCTGCGCCGGCGGCTGCGGGCGGACGGCGAGCTCGGCGAGGACGAGGCGTCGCCCGTCGCCGCCGACATGCGCGAGCACGCCGACGGGCGCCGGCTCGCGCTGACCAAGCTGATCGCGGGCCTCGCCGGCGTCGCGCTCGACGATCTGGTGCGCCGCGAGACGCAGCGGCGCGTGCGCCGGCTGACGGCGGTGGCGATCGCGGCGGTCGCGGCCACCGCGTTCACCGGCGCCCTCGCGCTCTACGCCAACGCGCGCCGCATCGACGCCAACGAGCAGCGCCGCGTCGCCGAGCGCGAGAGCGCGACGGCGACCGCCGCGTCCGACTTCCTCGTCAGCACCTTCGGGCTCGCCAATCCGGCGACCGACAATCCGCGCACGATCACCGCGCTGACGATCCTGGAGCGTGGCGCGACGCGCGCCCGTACCGAGCTCGCGGCGCAGCCGCTGGTGCAGCTGCGCCTGCTGGGTACCGTCGCCCGCGCCTACAACAACCTCGGGCTGCTGCGCGAGGCGCGCGCCGCGCTCGAGCCTTCCCTCGAGCAGCTGCGGCGCGCAGGTCCCGACGGCGCGGCGACGCTTCTGGTGCTCGGCCAGACGGAGCTGCTGCAGGGCAACCTGCCGCAGGCGGAGGCGACCGCGCGCGCCGCGATCGCGCAGCTCGGCGCCGACCGAACCCGCTACCCCGAGACGCGCGCCGCCGGCGCGGAACTCGTGGCGCGCATCGACGCCGCGGCGATCCGGCTGCCGCGCGCGCTCGCCGAGTACGACGAGGCGCTCGCCTACTACCGCGGCCTGCCGACGCCGCGGCCGGAGGACGTCGCGCGCGTGCTCAACAATCGCGGCCTGTTGCTGTCGGACATGGGCCGGCTCGCCGAGGCACAGGCGTCGCTCAGCGAGGCGAACGCGCTGTGGCGACGCGCGCTCGGCGAGCATCACCTCGTGGTCGGCCAGTCGTACCTCGCGCTGGCGCAGAACGCGCAGTTCGCGGGCGCGCTCCCGGAGGCGGAGCGCGACGCCGCGCAGGGGCTCGCGATCCTGCGCGCCGTGCTCGAGCCCGACAACCCGCTGATCGGCGACGCACTGTCGCTGCAGGGGCAGATCCTGCTCGGCGCCGGGCGGCTCGCCGAGGCGCGCGCGGCGCTCGCCGCCGCGGTGGACGTCGATCGACGCGCGTACCGCGGCCCGCACTACGCGATCGGCATCGCCGAGGTCTACCTCGCGATGATCGATTCGCGCAGCGGCGACACCGCCGGCGCGCTCGCCGAGCTCGACGACGCCAAGCGCCAGTACGACGCCAGCTACGGCCAGCTCCACGCCAACCACGGCGACCTGCTCGTCAACCGCGCGCTGGTCCTCAAGCGCGCGCACCGGCTCGCCGAGGCGAGCCGCGACTGCGCCGCCGGGCTCGAGATCCTGCGGCAGACGAGCGGCGCGGACTCGGCCTTCTACCGCCAGAACGTCGAGCTCTGCCGCGGGCTGTGACCCGCGGATCGCCGCGCTTGCGGCGGCCGCACGGCGGCCGTAGGTTCACCGTGCGGGCCAGACGCCCGCGGTCGCCCGCCGGTGCCCCGCCCCGGCCGAGCGGCCGGCCGTCGCGGAGGACCGCGTGAGTACTGCCCTGCCCCCCTCGCGGCCGCGCGTCGCGATCGGCCACGACCCCGAGGCCGAGATCGAGGCGCTCTACCGCAATGCGCCGCTCGGGTTGTGCCTGTTCGACCGCGACCTGCGCTACGTGCGCTGCAACGACCGGCTGGCCGAGCTCACCGGCACGCCGGCGGCGGACAGGCTCGGCCGCACCGTCGGCGAGATCGTCCCGTATCTCGCGGGGCAGGCGGAGCCGGTGCTGCGGCGGGTGCTCGAGACGGGCGTGCCGGCGGTCGGAGTCGAGACGGTCGTCGAGCCGACCGCTCCCGGCGGGGTGCGCCGCGTCTGGATCTCGGACCTGCTGCCCGTGACCACGTCCGACGGCCGGGTGCTCGGGGTGCAGGCGATCGTGCGCGAGGTCACCGAGGAGCGGC
>JAFEDP010000210.1 GCA_018241545.1 Pseudomonadota bacterium | reverse complement strand
GGGCCATGTGCACCAGCGCCTCGTAGCAGGCCGCGTCGCCGTGCGGGTGGAACTTGCCGATGACGTCGCCGACCGTGCGCGCGCTCTTCTTGTGCTTGGAGGCCGCCGACAGGCCGAGCTCGCTCATCGCGTAGATGATGCGCCGCTGCACGGGCTTGAGGCCGTCCGCCAGCTGCGGCAGGGCGCGGTCGAGGATCACGTACATCGAGTAGTCGAGGTACGCCTTCTCGGTGAACGCCTTCAGCGGCCGGCGCTCGACGCCCTCGAAGTTGAGCTCCTGCGACTTCACCCGACCACCTCGGCGAGATTGCCCTTCGACTCGAGCCACTCGCGCCGGTCGGCGGCGCGCTTCTTGGCCAGCAGCATGTCCATCAGCTGGTCGGCCTCGTCAGCCGCCTCGACGGTCAGCTGCAGCAGCCGCCGCGTCGCCGGCGCCATCGTCGTCTCGCGCAGCTGCAGCGGGCTCATCTCGCCGAGGCCCTTGAAGCGCGTGACCGTGACCTTGCCGCGCTGGCCCTCGGCCGCGATCCGGTCGAGGATGCCGGCGCGCTCCGCGTCGTCGAGCGCGTAGTAGACGTTGCGGCCGACGTCGACGCGGTACAGCGGCGGCATCGCCACGTGCACGTGCCCGGCCAGCACCAGCGGGCGGAAGTGGCGCAGGAACAGCGCGCATAGGAGCGTGGCGATGTGCTGGCCGTCGGAATCGGCGTCGGCCAGGATGCAGATCTTGTGGTAGCGCAGCTCCGAGAGCCGGGGCGAGCCCGGCTCCACGCCGATCGCGACCGAGATGTCGTGGACTTCCTGCGAGCCGAGCACGCCGGCGGCGTCGACCTCCCAGGTGTTGAGGATCTTGCCGCGCAGCGGCATCACCGCCTGGAATTCGCGCTCGCGCGCCTGCTTGGCGCTGCCGCCGGCCGAGTCGCCCTCGACCAGGAACAGCTCGGTGCGCTCCGGCTCCTGCGACGTGCAGTCGGCGAGCTTGCCGGGCAGCGCCGGCCCCGACACCACGCGCTTGCGCACCACCTTCTGGGCGGCCTTGATGCGCGCCTGTGCCTTCTCGATCGCGAACGCGGCGATCTTCTCGCCCGCCTCCGGATGCTGCGCCAGCCACACCCCGAAGGCGTCCTTGACGAGCCCGGAGACGAACGCGGCCGACTCGCGCGAGGCGAGGCGCTCCTTGGTCTGGCCAGCGAACTGCGGCTCGCTCATCTTGACCGACAGCACGTAGCAGAGCCGGTCCCAGACGTCCTCGGGCGCGAGCTTGACGCCGCGCGGCACGAGGTTGCGGAAGTCGCAGAACTCGCGCACCGCGTCGGTGACGCCGGCGCGCAGGCCGTTGACGTGCGTACCGCCCTCGACCGTCGGGATCAGGTTGACGTAGCTCTCGCCGACGACCTCGACGCCGTCCTCGGCGAGCCAGGCGAAGGCCCACTCGGCGACCTCCTGGCCGCCCTTGAGGCTGGCGCTGAACGGCTCCTCGGGCACGAGCGCCGCCTTCTCGAGGCGCTCGACGAGGTAGCTGCCGAGCCCGCCGGTGTAAAACCACTCGTCGCGCTCGCCGCTCGCCTCGGCCAGCAGCGTCACCTTGAGGCCCGGGCACAGCACGGCCTTGGCGCGCAGCACGTGCCGAAGCTTCGACAGCGACACCTTGTCGGAGTCGAAGTACTTGGGGTCGGCCCAGAAGCGCACCGCGGTGCCGGTGTTGCGCGCGCCGACCTTGCCGACGACCTTGAGCTTCTGGTCGAGCTTGCCGTCGCGGAACGCGATCAGGTACTCGTTGCCATCGCGCTTGACGCGGCACTCGAGCCGCGAGGACAGCGCATTGACCACCGAGACGCCGACGCCGTGCAGGCCGCCGGACTGCTGGTAGGTCTTGTCGCTGAACTTGCCGCCGGCGTGCAGCCGCGACAGGATCAGCTCGACGCCCGGGATCTTCTCCTTCGGGTGCACGTCGACCGGCATGCCGCGGCCGTCGTCGACGACCTCCACCGAGCCGTCCTTGTAGACGGTCACGTTGATCTCGTGGCAGTGCCCGGCGAGCGCCTCGTCGACGCTGTTGTCGACGACCTCGTGGACCAGGTGGTTGGGCCGCGAGGTGTCGGTGTACATGCCCGGCCGGCGGCGCACGGGATCCAGGCCGGACAGGACCTCGATGTCGGAAGCGGTGTAGGACTGGCTCATCGCGGGCGCGAGGGTACTCGAAAATCGCGGTCAACGGGGCGTCGCGCCGCCGTGGTCCGCCACGGTCGGGGGTGCGGGCGGGGGGCGTTCATCGCGCGAGGTCGGCGCCAAGCGCCGCCCGGCTCTCGGCGCCGAGCGCGACCTCGGCCTGGTAGGCCGGATGGTCGATGCCGACCGCGACCGGCGCGCCGGCGTGCCAGGCCCGGCGCGCGGGCTCGGGCAGCTCGAAGCGCAGGAAGTGGACCGCGGAGGTCTTGTCGTCGTTCTCGCGCTCGAGGTCCTCGTCGGCGATCGCGTACACGCGCGCGCCGTCGACGGCGACGTAGCAGCGGTCCTCGATGCCCCGCAGGCGCTTGAGCGCCGCGGAGCGCTCGGCCGGGTCCGGGTACTCGATCAGGAGCGTGACCTTGAGGTTCGCGCCGTCCGGGATCAGCGGGTTGTAGGCGTCGAGCTCGTCCTGGATGCCGTCGGCCTCGAAGATGCGCTCGGCGCGCAGCATCTCCTGCACCTGGTACTGCACCGTCAGCCGGTCCTCGAAGCACCAGGTCGTGTGCGCCCCGACCGCGAGCGTGCGCGGGCGCTTGTGCGCGAGCACGCGGGCGCGGAACTCGGCGCGCGCGCGCGCGTACTGCTCGAGGCTCATCAGGTCGGGCGGCGCGAGCGGCCCGCCGGCGGCGCGCTCAGCCATCGCCGAGACCGTAGGCCATGCGCAGCAGCGTCAGCGGGTGGGTCGGCGGGCGCCGGCCCTCGAGGCCGTGCGAGATCTGCTCGCCCGCCATCGGGCAGTCGCTGGCGTGGTGGGCGGACCCGGCGCCGGCGACGCGACTGACCACCGGGCGGCCGATCTTGGCCGCGTGCGCGTGGAACTCCTGCTTGACCGCGTAGGTGCCATCGTGGCCGGAGCAGCGCTCGATCACGTCGAGCGTGGTGCCGGGGACGAGCTTGAGCAGGTCGCGGGTCTTGAGGCCGATGTTCTGGACCCGCAGGTGGCAGGGCACGTGGTAGGAGACCTTGCCGAGCTCGCGCTTGAAGTCGGTGCGCAGCTTGCCGGCCTTGTGGCGCAGCATCAGGTACTCGAACGGGTCGAACGTGCGCGCGCGCACCTTCTGCACCGCGGCGTCGTCCGGGAACAGCAGCGGCAGCTCCTGCTTGAACATCAGCACGCACGACGGGATCGGCGCCACGATGTCGTAGCCGGCGTCGACGAGCGCCGCGAGCTCGGGGACGTTGGCCTGCTTGAGCGCCTCGACGGCCGGCAGGTCGCCGAGCTCGAGCTTGGGCATGCCGCAGCAGCGCTCGCGCGTGAGGAGCCGCACCGGGATGCCGTTGTGCTCGAACACCGCCACGAGGTCGGCGTCGATCGAGGGCTCGTTGCGGTTGCAGTAGCAGGTCGCGAACAGCACCACCTGGCCGCGGGTCTGCTCGGTGGGCTCGGCGGCGAGCGCCGGCTTGCGGCGTCGCGCCTCGCGCGCCCGGAAGCTCCGCGAGTGGTACTTCGGCAGCGGCGCCTCGGGGTGCACGCCGAGCGTGCGCGCGAGCAGCGCGCGCCCGGCGCGGCTGCGGTTGACGGCGTTGACGGCCTCGGCGACCACCGGGATGCCCGCGAGCCGCCCGACCGCGTCGGTCGCCGACAGCAGCCGGTCGCGCAGGCGGGTGCGGCCGGCGGCGTGCTTGACCGCCTTGGCGCGCAGCATCAGGTGCGGGAAGTCGATGTTGAACTCGTGGGGCGGCACGTACGGACACTTGGTCATGTAGCACATGTCGCACAGGTAGCAGTGGTCGACGACCTCCCAGTAGGCGGTCTTCGGCACGCCGTCGAGCTCGCCGCTCGGCGAGGCGTCGACCGCGTCGAACAGCGTCGGGAACGACTGGCACAGGCTGAAGCAGCGCCGGCAGCCGTGGCAGATGTCGAAGACGCGCTCGAGTTCCTTGAAGAGGGCGGCCTCGTCGTAGAACTCGGGTGCGCGCCAGGCGACGGGGTGGCGAGTCGGCGCCTCGAGGCTGCCCTCGCGCGGCGCGGCCCGGGGCGTCTCGTTCATGGGCGTGACCTCGGCTCGGGGAAGCGTCCGGGCGGCACCCGCGCCGTGGCGCGGGTGCCGCGCGCTCCGGTCACAGGCCGTCGAGCGCCTTCTGGAAGCGGTTGGCGTGCGAGCGCTCGGCCTTGGCGAGCGTCTCGAACCAGTCGGCGATCTCGCCGAAGCCCTCCTCGCGGGCCGCCTTCGCCATGCCCGGGTACATGTCCGTGTACTCGTGCGTCTCGCCGGCGATCGCGGCCTTGAGGTTGTCCGCGGTCGAGCCGATCGGCAGGCCCGTGGCGGGGTCGCCCACCGCCTCGAGGTACTCGAGGTGGCCGTGCGCGTGGCCGGTCTCGCCCTCGGCCGTCGAGCGGAACACCGCCGACACGTCGTTGAAGCCCTCGACGTCGGCCTTGGCGGCGAAGTACAGGTAGCGACGGTTCGCCTGCGACTCGCCGGCAAACGCGTCCTTCAGATTCTTTTCGGTCCTGCTGCCCTTGAGGTTCACGACAAGTCTCCTTGAAGCGGCGTCCGATGGAGGGGGACGTCGGGGCCCTGGCGTGGCGGGCCGCGCACACCCCGAGAGGACTCTAGTCGCCGCCGCCGACGCGCGTCAATTGGGAAAAGGCAAGCTGAATCCGCGCGTTGACGCGCGCGCGAGCGCGCCGGTACTCTGCCGTGGACACGCTCAGGATCCGCCATGCCGCGCGCTCCCGCCCGCACCGACACGCCCGCGCCCGCCCCGGCCCCGTTCGACTTCGAGCGGTCCATGGCGGACCTCGAGGCCGTGGTGGCGCGGCTCGAGCAGGGCGACTTGCCGCTCGAGGAGGCGCTCGCGACCTTCGAGCGCGGCGTGCAGCTGACGCGCGCCTGCCAGGAGGCCCTCGCCGCCGCCGAGCAGAAGGTCGAGATCCTGCTCGCGCGCCCCGACGGCACGTCCGTGACCGCGCCGTTCGCCGGCGAGACCAGCGACGCCGAAGACCCCGCGTGACCGGCGCCGATCCCGCCGCGCGGCTCGCCGCGTACCAGGCGCGCGTCGAGGCCGCGCTCGAGGCGCGGCTGCCGTCGGCGACGCTGATGCCCGAGCGGCTGCACGCGGCGATGCGCTACAGCGCGCTCGGCGGCGGCAAGCGCATCCGCCCGGCGCTCGTCTACGCGACCGGCGAGCTGCTCGGCGTCGCGCCCGCGGCGCTCGACGCGGCGGCGGCGGCGGTCGAGATGATTCACGTCTACTCGCTGGTGCACGACGACCTGCCGGCGATGGACGACGACGACCTGCGGCGCGGCCGGCCGACCTGCCACCGCCAGTTCGACGAGGCCACCGCGATCCTGGCCGGCGACGCCCTGCAGGTGCTCGCCTTCGAGAGCCTCGCCGATGCCGCCGCCGGCGCCGCCGAGCGCGTGGCGATGATGCGCGTGCTCGCGCAGGCGAGCGGCACGCAGGG
>JAFEDP010000020.1 GCA_018241545.1 Pseudomonadota bacterium | reverse complement strand
GAACCGGCTGCGGGACTGGAACGACGGCAGCGCCCGCCAGGCACTGACGAAGGCTTCCTGGACGCAGTCCTCGGCGGTCTCGCGGTGGCCGGCCAGCCGCAGGCACAGGGCATGGACGCGGCCGGCGTGGCGCCGGTACAGGCGCTCGAAGGCGCGCCGGTCCCCGCGCGCGGCGGCTTCGACCGCCCGGGCGTCCTCGAGGGCCTCGCGGGCCTCGGCGTCGGGGAATTCGACCAGTTCTGCCACGGCCGCCTGCATGCCTGCCTCTGTCCGGATCGTACCCGGATTGGAGGCAGCGACCGGCGCCGGGGTTTAAACCGGCCGGGGTCGGGTCAGCCGGCGGCGGCCAGGGCCGGGCTGCGGGCGGCGAGCGCCGGGATGGCGGTGGCGGCCACCGGCCGGCCCAGGTAGTAGCCCTGCACGAAGTCGCTGCCGGCGAGCTCGAGGAACTTGAGCGCCGCGGCGGTCTCGACCCCCTCGGTGCAGACCTTCAGGCCGAGGTTGTGGGCGAGCTCGACCAGCGAGCGGACGATGGTGCGCGCCTCGGCGCTCTGGTGCAGCTCGATGCCGAGCGACTTGTCGAGCTTGAGCTCGTTGAACGGCATCCGGTAGAGCTGCGTCAACGACGAGAACCCGGTGCCGAAGTCGTCGAGCGACAGGCCGAAGTCCTTGACGCGCAGGCGGGTCAGGATGTCGCGGGTGCGCGCCGGATCCTCGAGTGCAGCGGTCTCGGTGATCTCGAGCGTGAGGCGGGCGTTCGGCAGCGCGTGGCCGCGCATGAGGTCGGACAGGCGGTCGGGGAAGTCGAGCTCGCGGACCAGGTGCGGCGAGAGGTTCACCGACAGATCGAGGTCGGTACCCTGCGCGCGCCAGTCGCCGAGCTGGCGGATGCCCTCCTGCAGCACGAAGTCGGTGAGCGCGGCGATGAGGCCGGTCTTCTCGGCGAGCGGGATGAACGCGTCCGGATAGACGAGGCCGAACTCCGGGTGCTCCCAGCGGATCAGGCCCTCGACCCCGACCACCGTCCAGCGCCCGTCCGCCAGCATGCACTTCGGCTGGTAATGCACGAGCAGCTGCGCGCGGTCGATGGCGCGGCGCAGCTCGTCCTCGGTCGGCACCCGCGGCGCGCGCAGGTGCTGGCCGAGGATCGCCTCGAGGTCGGCCAGCATGATCGGCTTCTGCAGGAAGCCGGCCATCTTGAGGCCGTGGGCGATGCCGAGCTGCTCGGCACTCTGCAGCACCCGCTGGTCCATGCCGCTCGAGATCAGGATCGAGGCGCGCGTGCCGGTCGCCCCGAGCTCGCGGATCAGCTCGATGCCGTCGGTCTGCGGCATCTGCAGGTCGAGCAGCATCAGCGTCGGCCGGAAGCTGCGCACCGCCTCGCGGAACTGCGCCGCGTCGTTGGCGAGGCGTACCTCGTAGCCGACCGACTCGGCGACCTGGCCCACGAAGTCGAGGATGTCGGGCTGGTCGTCGACGACCAGCAGGCGGTTTGCGCTAATGTCCATCGCGAGTCTCCCTGTCGAGCACGGTGCGCACGCGGCGCGCGAGCTCTCCGATTGCATAGGGCTTGTGCAGCAGCTCGGTGCCGGCCGGCGCCGACAGCTCGCGCAGCCCGGGCTGCGAGAACGCCGACGTGTGCAGCACCCTGAGGCCGGCGCGCAGGCCGAGCGCGCGTGCCGCGAGCTCGGCCCCCGGCATCCCGCCCGGCAGGATCAGGTCCGCGAGCAGCAGTGCCACGTCCGGCTCGCGCGACAGCGTCGCGAGCGCCGCGTGGCCGTTGCCGGCCTCGAGCACGCGGTAGCCGAGCACGCGCAGCGCCGACGCCGCAGTTGCGCGCACGTCGGCATCGTCATCGACCACCAGCACCGTCTCGTCGCCGCCCGGCAGCTCGCCGGACTCGCCGTCGGCATCGGGCGCGACCGCGCCGGGGGTGTGGCTGCGCGGGAACAGGACGCGCACCGTAGTGCCGCGGCCCGGGGCGCTGTCGATCGTGGCGACACCCCCGGACTGCTCGGCGAAGCCGTAGACCATCGACAGGCCGAGGCCCGTGCCCTTGCCGGTCTCCTTGGTCGTGTAGAACGGCTCGAAGGCGCGCTTGGCGACTTCCGCGCTCATGCCGACGCCGGTGTCGCTGACGCTGATCTCGACGTAATCGCCGGGCGCGAGCTTCGGGTGGCGCTCGGCGTCGTCGGCCGCGAAGCTGCGGTTGCGCGTCGCGAGCGTCAGGCGCCCGCCGGACGGCATCGCGTCGCGCGCATTGATCGCGAGGTTCAGCACCGAGGACTCGAGCTGCGCGGCGTCGGCGTACACCGGCCAGGTGTCCGGCCGCAGGTCGGCGACCACCTCGATCGCCGGGCCGAGGGTGCGCCGGATCAGGTCCTCGGTGCCGCTGACGAGGCGCACCGGGTTGAGGACGCGCGGCTCGAGTACCTGCTGGCGGGCGAAGGCGAGCAGGCGGCGCGTCAGGTCCGCGCCGCGCAGCGCCGCGCGCAGCGCCGTGGTCGTGAGCCCGCTGAGGCGCCCGTCGCCCTTGAGCGGACGCTCGAGCAGCTGCAGGTTGCCGATGACGACCGACAGCAGGTTGTTGAAGTCGTGCGCGATGCCGCCGGTCAGCTGGCCGATGGCCTCGAGCTTCTGCGAGTGCCGCAGCTCCTGCTCGAGGCGCCGCTCGACCGTGACGTCCTGCACCACGGAGAAGAAGCCCTGCACCTCGTCGCGCACCACGTGCGGCAGGTAGGTCACCGCGAGCTCGTGGTCCTCCTCGCCGCGGCGCGTGCGCGCGAGGTACTCGACGGTGCTGCCCGCGAGCACGCTCTCGACCCGCGGCGCCATCAGCCGGTAGGCGTCCGGGGTCGTCATCTCCTCGAGCCTGCGGCCCTGCAGCGCCGCGAGCGGCAGCCGGAACCACTCCTCGTAGCCGCGGTTCGCGTACACGAACTCGCGGCGCCGGTTCACGTAGGCGATGTTGAGCGGCAGCGAGTCCAGGATCAGCTCGTAGAACTCCTGCGTGGCGCGCGCCGCGCCCTGCGCGCGCTCGAGCTCGGTGACGTCCTTGTGCGTGACGATCGCGCCGCGCCGCCCGCCGACGTCGAGCGGCCGCACCGACAGCTGCAGCGTGCGCGCGCCATCCTCGCCGGCGATCCGGTAGTCGAGCTCGAAGCCCGAGCTGCGGCCGCTGATGACGTCCTCGACACCGGCCGCCGCCGCCGGCCCCGCCGCGCAACGCTCCAGCGCCTCGCGGCACAGGCGCGCGTAGTTCTCGCCGAAGCCGTAGCGCAGGCCGATCAGCGCGCGATCGCCGGCGAACTCGCGCCAGGCGCGGTTGATCTCGATGAGCTCGCCGCCGGGGCTCAGCACGCCGACCGCGAACGCGAGGCCGTCGAGCGTGCGGCGCAGGGATTCCTCCGAGCGGCGCACCGTCTCGAGGTCGCGTCGCTCGGCGCTGATGTCCTCGATGCGGCCGGCGAGGTACACGGGCCGCCCGGACGGGTCGCGCGCGGCCGCGCCGCAGAGCCGGCACCAGCGGTATCCGCCGCCCGGCCGGCGGATCCGCACCTTCAGGTCGAGCGGCCCGCGCTGTTCGATGTGCAGGCGCAGCGCCTGCAGCAGGAGCGGTCGCTCGTCGTCGTGGATCAGCGCCTGCAGCGCCGCGAAGGTGTCGGCGATGTCGTCGGCGCCGTAGCCGAGCAGCGCCTTCAGGCGCGGCTCGTACCAGACGTGCCCGGCGGCGAGGTCCCAGTGCCAGTGACCGGCGCCGGAGGCGACCGCCGCGCGCAGCAGCCACTCGCGCTCCTCCTCGCGCGGCGCCTCGGGGGTGTCGACCTCGGCCTCGCGCACCCGGATCAGGAGCCACGGCCCGTCGCCGCCGAAGCTGTGGCGGCTGACGGTGACGTCGGCGGCAACCGCTTGGCTGCCCTCGCGGTAGTCGATGCGCCTGCGTACCGGCTCGGGCGAGTCGCAGGCGAGAACCGCCTCGCTGAGGGCCGGGCCGAGCGTGCCGGCGTCGATCAGGTCGACGCCGTCGAACTGCCCGGGGTCACCGCCGGCCTGGGCGGCGAAGGCGTCGTTGGCGAAGGCAACGCGCGGGCGCGCACCACGCGCATCGACCACCAGGTGGCCGGTCGAGGCGTCCCCGGTTGCGGCCGCGAGGGCCGTCAGGACCTCGTGGACCAGCGGGGGGGTGGCTGCGGCGGTGGAATCGGCAATGGCCTGCATGACGCCGTCGGAAAGGAGGGCGGCGCGTGGGCCGCGCCCCCTGTATCGACCGGGCCGCGGCCCGACTTGACGACCCGGGGTCCAGTGCAGGGAATCCCTGACCCCGCTACGGCGGGCTGGCGCAGGACTACGCCGGCCCGGCTTCGCGTCCTGAGAACCAGTTCACAGCGTACTGCACGAGCTGCGAGCCGGTGGCCAGGTTGAGCTTGCGCTTGATGCGCTGGCGGTGGGACTCGACGGTCTTGATCGACAGGTTGAGGGCCTCGGCCGCCTGGCGCGTCGACAGGCCGCGGCCGATCATGTGCAGGATCTGCAGTTCGCGGTTCGACAGCCGGTCGATCGGGTTGGCCGAGATGTAGGCGCCGCCCGAGGCGAACTTCTGGATCATGCTGTTGCCGACCACCTCGCTGACGTAGATCCCGCCCTCGAGCACGCGGCGCAGCGCCACCAGGAACTGGTCGCTCGCGGCCTGCTTCATGATGTAGCCGTTGGCGCCCGCCGACAGCATGCGCTCGGCGTAGATCGTCTCGTCGTGCATCGACAGCACCAGGATCGGCAGGCTCGGGTAGTGCGCGCGCGCGTCCTTGACGAGCTCGATGCCGTCGCCCTGCTTGAGCGAGATGTCGACGATCACGACGTCGGGCTTGAGCTCGCGGATCGCGGCCTTCGCCTCGCGCGTGCTCTCGGCCTCGCCGCACACGATCAGGTCCTCCTCCTGGTCGATCAGGCGCCGCAGGCCCTGGCGGACGATCGGGTGGTCATCGACGATGAGGACCCGGTGGCGGGTCCGGCCGGTGTTGCTGCCGGCGTCCTTGCGTGCAGGGTTCGCGCTCGTCATGGCGTCTCCTCGTGTCTCGCTCAGTCCTTCGGAAAGCGGACGACCAGCTCGCGCCCGCGAGGGTCGTGGTACTCGACGCTCGGCGTGCCGAACAGCTCGCCCGCCCGGTAGCGCAGGTGGCGCAGGGCGTCGTCCGGGAACGGCCCTTCGCCGTCGTCCCACAGCCGGAACCAGAAGGTGTCGGCACCGACGCCGAGCTCGAAGCCGATCTGCATGGGCCGTCCGGCGACGGCCGCCTCGATGGCGTCGGCGGCGATCCGGTGCAGCACCTGCGCGCGCTCGCCGTCGACGGCCGCCGCGAACTCGCCGTCGACGATGGCCTCGCAGGGAAGCGCGTGCGTCGCCTCGCAGTCGCGCGCCAGCGCCTCGAGTGCGAGCGCGAGCCCGCCGGAGGCCAGCACGAAGCCGCGCGCGCGGTGCGCGAGGCGACGGCACTCGCCCGTCAGGTGCCCGAGACGCTCGGCGAGCGCCGCGGCGCTGGCCGCGAGCGGCGAGCCGGCCGCGGTCGCCTGGTGGGCGAGCGTGGCAGCCAGCAGCGCCGCCCCGGCCAGCTCCTGGCCGATGCCCTCGTGCAGCCACTGGCCGAGGCGCTGCTGCTCGCGCTCGGCGGCCTCCAGCACCTCGCGCTCGAGCGCGCGCAGCTCGGTGACGTCAGTGCGGGTGCCGACCCAGAGCCGCTCCTTGCCGTCGTGCAGCAGCGCCATCGAGCGGCGCACGCGCAGCGGCCGGCCGTCGCGACGCCGCTCCAGGGTCTCGCCGAACCAGCGCCCGTCACGCGTGACGACGCCCTGCACGTGGGCCCGCAGCCGCGCGTGCTCGGCCGGCGACAGGCCCGAGAACACGCGCGTGCTGCCACCGACGAGCTCCTCCCGCGACCAGCCGTGCATCGCCTCGATGGCGCGGTTGACCATCAGGATCGTGCCGTCCTCGCGCGCCATGGTGACGCCGTCGGCGATCGCGTCCAGGACCTGCGCGTGCAGCCTGAGCTGCTGCTCGAGGGCCGATCGCTCGCTGACGTCGATGAGCAGCCCGACCGAACGCACCGGGCGGCCGTCGCTCCACTGCACGCGCCCGTGCACCTCGACCAGGCGCAGGCTGCCGTCGGCGTGGCGGATCCGGTAGCGCACCGGCGGCGTCGGCCCCTCGGTGCCGAGCGTCGTCTGGTACGCGGCGCGCAGCGCCGGCCGGTCCTCGGCCGGGATCAGCGCCACGAAGTCGGTGAGCCGCGCGAGGCTCGCCGGCGTGTGGCCGAAGACGGAGCCGCTCGCGGTGCGCCACGCCAGCCGCTCGGCCGACAGGTCGTGGTCGAAGAGCGCAGCGCCGCTCGCCGCGAGCGCACTCTCGATCAGCGCCAGGTCGTCGCCCGGCGGCGGTTCGCCGCTGCCCGTGACGCGGTCGGCGCGCTCAGCCATGGCCGTGCTCCGGCTGCGCCGTCGGCGCCGGGTCCGGCTGGGTGACCACGCAGGTGACGCGCGTGCCGCGGCCGCTCGGCCGTGGCCCGATCAGGAGCTCCCCGCCGAGCATGTTGGCGCGGTAGCGCATGATCTTGAGGCCGACGCCGGTGCTGGAGCCCGGCCCGAGGCCGCGACCGTCGTCGCTGATGGCGAGCGCCACGCGCCTCCCGGTGACATTGAACTGCACCAGCACGGTGTGCGCGGCGGCGTGCCGCGCGGCATTGGTCAGCGACTCCTGCGCGATCCGGTACAGGTGGCCGGTGGCCGCCGCGTCGAGCGTGACGCGGGGGGCGACCCGGCTGCGGAAGCGGATGTCGAGCCCGTACATCTCGCGCGTCCGGGCCACGAGGGCGCGCAGCGCGTGCACGAGCCCGCCGCCGTCCAGGGCGACTGGCGACAGCCCGCGCGCCAGCGTGCGCGTCTGCTCGATCGCGCCGCGTACCAGCGCCGTCAGCTCGCGCAGCTCCGCGCTGCGCGGCGCGACACCGCGGCGCGCGGCGCTGCTGACGCCGTCGAGCATCAGCGCGATGCCGGTCAGCTCCTGGCCGAGTCCGTCGTGCAGGTCGCTGCCGATGCGGCGCTGCTCGCGGTTGGAGATCTCCAGGATCTCGCGCTCCAGCGCCCGCCGCTCGGTGATGTCAGTGGAGTAGACGATCACGCCGCTGATCCGGCCGCCCTCGTGCACCGGCCCGAGCCGGTACTCGAACAGGCCGTCGCTGCCGTCCTCGCGCGGCGCGCGCGACTCGAAGCGCAGTGGCCGGCCGCTGCCGAGCACGTCGCGCAGCCGGCTCTCGAACTCCGCGCTGGCGTCGGTGAAGTCGGCGGCCGGACGCCCGACGATGCGCTCCGGCGGCTCGCCGCGCAGCGGCCGGTTGACGAAGCGGATCCTGAGGTCGCCGTCCACGATCGCGATCAGGTCCGGCGAGTTGTCGGTCACCGAGCGCAGCATGGCCTCCGAGGCGCGCATCGCGTCCTCGGCGATGCGCCGCGCGGTGACCTCGACGCTGGTGCCGATCACCACCGGGCCGTCCGCGGTCTCGGCACGCATCAGCCGCGAGCGCAGCCAGCGCGGCCCGCCGCCGGCGTCGGTGATCTTGAGCTCGAACTCGACCGGCTCGCCGCTCGTGATCGTGTGCTGCATGTGGCGACGGGCCGGGCCGCGGTACTCGGGCGCGATCGTGGCGAGGTCCTCGGCGAGGGTCGGCGCGAAGGCGATCCCCGGGTCGAAGCCGGGGCTGCGGTAGTCGACCGTCAGCGCGTCGCTGCGCGGGTTCCAGCGCCACGCCGCCAGCTGCCCGGAATCCATCGCGAGGCGCAGCGTCTCGCCCTGCTCGCGCAGTCGCAGCTCGCCGCGCTTGAGCGCGTCGATGTCCTGGAACGCGCCGTACAGGCGCACCGTGCGGCCCTCGGCGACCTCGGCCCGGCCGCTGGTGCGCAGCCAGCGGCGCGTGCCGTCGCGGCGCGCGAGCTCCACGTCGAGCTGGTAGCTCTCGCCGGTCGCCAGCGCCCGCTCGATCGCGGCACGTACCGCCGGGGCGCTGCCCGGCGCGATGTAGTCGAACATCGAGCGCAGGTCGCCCGGTGCCTCGTCGCGCCCGACCCCGGCGATGCGGCGCGCCTCGTCGCTGAAGGTGAGCTCGCCGCTCCCGACGTCGAGCTGCCAGGAACCGACGTGCGCGAGGGCCTCGGCCTCGCGCAGCAGCCGCTCGGTGCGGCGCATCTCCGTGACGTCCATCGCGCAGCCGATCGTGCGTACCGGCCGGCCGTTCTCGTCGCAGGCGACGATCGCGCGGTCGAGCACCTCGGCGTACTGGCCGGTGCCGAGCCGCAGCCGGTACTCGGAGGTCACGACGCCGTCGGACGCGGGCGCGCCGCGATCCGACAGGAACTGCGCCGCGTCCTCGGGGTGCACGCGCGCCAGCCACCACTCGAGCGGCTGCAGTTGCGCCTCGTCGCCGAGGCCGAGCACCTCGGCCACGCCGGCCGAGCAGCGCACCATGCCGCTCGCGAGGTCGCGCTCGTAGATGACGCCCTTGACCGCCGCGGCCGCCAGCCGGAAGCGCTCTTCGCTCGCGCGCAGCTGCTCCTCGGCGTGCTTGCGGTTGGTGATGTCGTAGAGCATCCCCATCGCCGACACCACCGCGCCGGTCTCGGGCTCCTGCAGCGGGAACAGCGACACGTCGAACCAGAGCCACTGACCCGACTTAGAGAGCAGGCGGGTCTCGCCGTGCGCCGGCTCGCCGCCGAACGCGCGCCCCTTGCGCTGCGCCGCCGGACCACGGTGCTCGGGGTGCACGATCGAGCGCCAACCGCCGCGCTCGTTGAGCTCGGCGACGCTCCAGCCGAGCAGGCGCGCGAAGCCCTCGCTGGCCCAGCGCATCAGCATCGAGCCGTCCTCGGCCAGCACGCTCTCGTGCACGAAGCCGGGCGTCATCGCCACGATGGTGCGGTAGCGGGCCTCGCTGTGCACGAGGCCGCGCTCGGCGCGCTTGCGCCGGTCGACGTCCAGCAGCACGCCGGCGATGCGCGTCGCGCGTCCGGCGGCGTCGCGCGCCAGCACGTGCGCCCGCTGCTGGATCCACATCCACTCGCCGTTCGCGGTCGGGACGCGGTACTCCGCGTCCCAGTCGTCGCCCGGGCCGGCGATCACACGGGCGAGGAGCTCGAGACCGGGGCCGCGGTCCTCGGCGTGGATCTCATCGAGCACCTCCGGGCCCAGCGCGCCGCGCTCCGCGGGCGGCACCAGCCCGCGCATCGTCCAGCACTCGTTGCTGAACTCGAAGCGGTTGGCGACGACGTCGTACTCGAAGAAGCCCATCCGCACGCCCTGCGCGACCAGGTGCAGGCGGTCGCGCATGCGCTCCGCCGACAGCTGCGTGTAGTGGCGCTCGGACTCGTCGTGCTCCTCGATCAGCAGCGCACCGATGGCCGGGTCGCCGAGCAGGTTGGTCCCGCGCATGCGCACCGGGTGCCAGACGCCGCTCGCGTGCCGCTGGCGCAGGTCGAGCTCGGCGGGCGGCGTGCCGGGACGGGCGCCGGCCAGGCGCTCGAGCCAGGCGTGCGCGAGCGCGCGGTCCTCCGGATGCACGAGCTCGAGGATCGGGCGGCCGACGCGCTCGGCCGGCGCGTATCCCGACACCTGGCGGCCGCCGAACTGGCGCAGGATGCGCCCGTCGGCCGACACGAGGCTGACGAGGTCGGCGAGGTGTCCGGCGATCGCCTCGAGCGCGGCGGCGCTCGCGGGCGGTCCCGGCGGCGCGACGGTCGGCGGGGCGGTGGGGCGCACGGCTTCCATGCGGGGACGGATTGTTGACCCGGGCCCCTGATCATCCTACCGGGGATTCCCTTAATCCACCCTGAGGATGCGCCTACTTTTCCAAGGGCATCAAGGCGTTTGGCCCGCGACCCGCGGGCCTCGTCGTCTCCGGAACCGCTCAGGTCGCGTCCGTGAACGTCCCGCTCATGACCCGGCGCACGTAGCCCGGCTGCCCGAAGGTGCCCAGCGTCGCGGTCGCCAGGATCGACCACGAGTGGCTGGGATTGGGCCCTGAGCCCGCCGTGTAGGCGGTAGCGGTACAGCTGACCACGACCGTGTAGCCGTTGAGCGCCGCCTCGGTGAGGGCGAGCGTCGTCGTCGGGCTGCAGCTGCCCTTCACCGTCGCCTGGTACGCGCCCCACTCGATGCCGGCCTCCGCCGCGGCGAGCGCGCGCGCCTCCAGCAGCGACAGCGTCACGGCCTGCTGCTGCGAGACGCCGAGCCGCACGCCCACCACCGCGAGCAGGCCGAGCACGACCATCAGGAACAGCGCCGGCACGAGCGCGAAGCCCCCCGGCCGCGAGCCACCGCGGCGGCTCATGGCGCGTTCACCAGCTGTACCTGGTGCAGCAGGCCGACGCCCTCGCCGCTGCGCGCGAGCGACAGCGACAGGGTCGCGAGCGCATTGCGCGTCGCCGTGCCGCTCGCGAAGGAGAACTGGCAGGCGCCGACGTCCGCGGCCACGGTGCCGACGCTCGCGCCGGCGGCCGCGAGCGTCGCGGCGGCGACCGGCTGGCTGCTCGCGATCGTGTAGCCGGAGTAGCGCTTCAGCGTCCCGGCCGCGCTGTCGCACAGGTAGGTCACGGGGCCGGCCACCAGGTAGACCCGGCGTCCGGGCGAGTTCCACGCGAACTGGAACGCCGGCGAGAGCGTCACGAGGTTCTGGTTGGCGGTCGCGCCCGCGCTCACCGTGATCGTCGTGCCCTTGGGCGTGATCACGTTCGCCATGTCGTAGGCGTTCGCGCCCGGCACCCCGACGTTGTAGATCGCGAGGTAGGCGCTCGAGCTGCTCCAGGGCAGCGCCAGCTGCGTGAACGGAACGGTCGTGGCGAACGCCCCGTCGGGCTGCGTGAAGTCGAGCGCGAGCGCCGCGTTGGCGAGCGGCGCGTTGCCCTGGTAGCGCGCGCCGTCGATGGTCTGCAGCAGCTCGAGCGCGGTGACGCTGCCGCTCGTCGCCACGCGCACGCTGTTGGGCAGCGCGGCTCGCAGGTCGCGCGCCATGAGCCGCAGCGCCGCGTCCGCCTCGTCGACCAGGTCGGCGCGCCGGCTCTGCGCGCTGTAGGCATTCATGGGCCCGACGATGAACAGCGCCATGAACGCGACCACCACCGAGCCCACCGCGATCGTGATCACGAGCTCGATCAGCGTCAGGCCCGCGGCGCGCCGCGGCCGGCAGACCGGCAGGTGGCCCATGTCAGTAGCTCGCCCGGTAGCCCGTGAGGACCACCGTGACGTTGGGGGCGTGGGTGACGGTGACGTCGATGCGCCGCGCCGCCGTGCTCGCGATGCCGCCGAGGCCGCTCGAGGCGCTGACGGCGACGCTGACGTTGTAGCCGGCGAGCGCCGCGATCGGGTTGCCGAACTGGTCGTGGGCGCCGACGTCGGCGAGGCCGTTGTACTGGTCGACCGTGTCCCAGCTGCCGCGGCCGGTGTTGGGCGGCGTGCCATACGGGTCGACCACCCAGCGCTGCAGGATCTCGTCGAGGTAGGACTGGGCGATGGCGATCGCCTGCTGCTGCACCATGGCGTCGGCGCTGCGGCTCGAGAACGCCGCGATCGCGCCCAGGATGCCGCCGACCGAGATCGCGACGATCGCGATCGCGACGACGAGCTCGACCAGCGTGACGCCGCGCTGCGACCGCATGGCTACTGCACCTGCACGTAGCCGGTGGTGGAGTCGAGCGCCAGCGTGCGGGCCCCGACCGCGATGCTGGTCGCCGGGCTCGCGCTCAGGCGGCCCTGCGAGTCGAACTGGAACGTGCCGGCCGGGCTCGCCGCGACGCCCGCGGGCGCGCTGCCGGCGACCGCGGCGCCGTCGGCGCCCAGCACGGGGGTCGACCAGGTCGAGTCGGCGGGGTTGCAGGCATTGCCGCTCGCCGCCTGCTGGCTCGCGGCGTAGGCGGCGGCCGAGAGCACCAGGCGCGCCGCGCAGCCGCTCGCGACGGCGGCCTTCTGGGTGGCCCGCAGCGCCGCGGCGAGCTCGTCGGCGTAGCCGCGCTGCGCGAAGGCGCTCTGGTCGAAGAAGCGTGGCGCGACGACGCTGGCGAGCAGGCCGGCGATCGCCACCACGACGATGAGCTCGACGAGCGTGTAGCCCGTCGAGCCCGTCGGCGCCTCTCGGTTCCGGTCCGTGCGGCGCATCGCCTCAGCCTTCGCGGGCGCGGCCCGCGGCGGGTGCGGCCAGCGGTCAGCAGCCGCCGACCACCGCCTGTACGACCGGCGGCGCGCTTGCGGTCGCTGGCAGGTACGTGACCTCGCAGCTCGCCGGCGTCGGCGCGCCCTTCTTCTGCCAGGTCGAGACCGTGGTCGCGGTGCCGGCGCTGAAGGTCCAGTCGTTGGTGTTGTCGGAGTTGACGGCACTCGCGATCGTCGCGGAGTCCGGGTAGTAGTTGTTGAGCGTGATGCTCTGGCCTTCCATGCTCACCGTTCCCGAGGCAGCCTGGTTGGTCGCCATCGCGAGCCCGCGGGCGAGCGCGGCTGCGCTCTTGACGCTGCCAGCGAGGCCGTTGACGGTCGCGGTGCGGGCCTGGGTGTCCAGCGCGATGAAGCGCGGGACGGCGAAGGCCGCGAGGATGCCGAGGATGGTGATCACCACCACCAGTTCGATCAGCGTGAAGCCACGCTCGTGAGTCGCCTTCATCTGCAGCTCCCAGGCGCATCCGCGCCGACAGGTTGGTCCCAGGCGCGCAGAGCCGCGCCGATATGATGTCAAGTCGGCCCCTGCAGGCCGTTCTTTAAGTGAATTCCCTAAGCTGTGACCGCCGTCACGCGCCGTGGCCGATCTTGCCGATCATGTTCCACATCGGCAGGAACACGCCCAGCGCCAGCACCAGCACCATCGCCCCGACCAGCACGATCAGCAGCGGCTCGAGCATCGCCGAGAGGTTGCGCAGCCGGTAGTCGACCTCGCGCTGGTAGAAGCCGGAGACCTCCTCCAGCAGCCGCGTCAGCTCGCCGGTCTCCTCGCCCACCGCCAGCATCTGCAGCACCAGCGGCGGGAAGATGCCGGCGGTGGCCGCGGCCCGCGACAGGCCGTCGCCACGCTCGACCGCGTCCCTGAGCTGCAGCAGCCGCTCGCAGAGATAGGCGTTGCCGGCCGAGCGCGACAGCAGGGTCAGCGCCTGGATCATCGGCAGGCCGGCGTCGAGCGAGATCGCGAGCGAGCGCGTCACCCGCGACAGCACCGCCTGGTGCAGCAGCGCCCCGATCACCGGCACCCGCAGCTTGAGGCGGTCCCAGCGGAAGCGGCCCGCCTCGGTGCCGACGTAGTGGCGCCCGCCGGCGACGCCGAGCGCGAGCGCCGCGATCAGGGCGAGCCCGTGGGCGCGCACGAAGTCCGAGGTGCCGATGATGATGCGCGTCGGCAGCGGGATGTCGTTGCCCAGCACCTTGAAGAGCGGCGCGAAGTTAGGGATCACGAACACCGTGATCACCGCGACCGCGATCGCGATCACGACGACGACGATCAGCGGGTAGCGCAGCGCCGCGCGCACGCGGTCCTGCACGTCCTGGTCCTGGCTCAGGTACTCGCACAGCCGCGAGAACGCGTTGTCGAGCGTGCCGGTCGATTCGCCGACGCGCACCATGCTGAGGAACAGCGGCGGGAAGATGTCCGGGTGGCGCGCCAGGGAGCTGGCGAAGTCGCGCCCCGACTCCAGGCTCTGCAGCACGTCGTGCAGCGCGTCGCGCAGCCGCACGTTGTGGGTCGACTCGGCGAGGCCCTTGAGCCCGCGCAGCAGCGGCAACCCGGCCTTGGTGATCGAGTACATCTGCCGCGCGAACAGCACGAGGTCGGCGGTGCCGGGCCGGCCGGCGCCGAGCTTCTGCATCAGCTCCGACACCGAGGCCGACTGCACGCCGTCGGCGGCGATGTCGAGCGGCGTGATGCCGAGGTTCATGAGCCGCGTGGCCGCGGCGTCGACGCTCTCGGCCTCGAGCCGGCCGGTGATCGTCTCGCCGCGCCCCGACCGGCCGCGATAGCGGAACTGCGACATCGGCTAGGCCCGCTGCTCGAGCAGCGACTCGACCGACGCCTCCGGCAGCGCCGGCGCCGCCTCGCCGTCGGTGAACTCCTCGAGGCCGCTGCCGACCGCCATCGCCTCGGCCACCGAGGTGACCCCGGCGAGCGCCAGGTCGATCGCCCCCTGCGCGAGCGGCACGTAGCTGTCGAGCGCGCGCGCGGCGCGCGCGAAGCCCTCGAGGTCGCCGCGCCGTACCGCGTCGGCGAGCGGCCGGTCGATCTCGAGCAGCTCGTAGACGGCCACCCGGCCGCGGTAGCCGGTCAGGTTGCAGTAGGTGCAGCCGGCGCCCGCCACGAAGCGCTGGCGCTCCGGCGCGAGGCCCGGCCGGCACGCGGCGAGCCAGGCGAGTTCGTTGGCCGACGGCGTCGCCGGATGGGCGCAGTCGGTGCACACGCGGCGCACCAGGCGCTGGGCGATCACGCCATTGACGGCGGCGGCGATCATGTAGCCCGGCGCACCCATGTCGAGCAGCCGGTTGACGGTCGCGACCGCGTTGATCGTGTGCAGCGTCGAGAACACGAAGTGTCCGGTCATCGCGCCGCGCAGACCGATCTCGACGGTTTCGCGGTCGCGCATCTCGCCGACCAGGATGATGTCCGGGTCCTGGCGCAGCGCGGTGCGCAGCACGCGCGAGAAGTCGAGGCCGATCTTCGGCACGACCTGCACCTGCGTGATGCGGTCGAGCCGGTACTCGACCGGGTCCTCGACCGTGAAGATCTTGACGTCGGCGCGGTTGAGGTAGTTGAGGGCGGCGTACAGAGTCGTGGTCTTGCCGCTGCCGGTCGGCCCGGTCACGAGCACCATGCCGGCGGTGCGCTCCACGAGCCTGCGAAAGCGCGCCTCGGTGGCCTCGGGCATGCCGAGCTGCTCGAGCGTCAGCAACGCCGTGGACTGGTTCAGCAGGCGCATGACCACCGACTCGCCGTGGGTGGTCGGCATCGTCGCGAGCCGTACGTCGATGCTGCCGTCGAGCACGCGCACCGAGAACCGGCCGTCCTGGGGCAGGCGCTTCTCGGCGATGTCGAGTCCGCACATGAGCTTGAGGCGCGTCACCAGCGCCGCGGCGACGCGCTTGCCCTCGATCAGCTGCTCCTGCAGCGCGCCGTCGACGCGCAGCCGGATCCGCAGCTTGTCCTCGCCCGGCTCGATGTGGATGTCCGAGGCGCGCGCCCGCACCGCGTCGTGGAACATCGTCTGCAGCAGTCGCACCACCGGCGCGTCGGGCGAGCCCTCCTCGGCCGACAGGCTCTCGAGGTCGACGCCGCCCTCGCTGAGCTCCTCGCGCACCGCCTCGGCCAGGGTCGCGATCTCGTCCGTCTGGCGATAGACGGCATCCAGCGTGCGCAGGAACTCGGCCTCGCCGACCAGCGCGATCCGCAGCGGCTGGCGCAGCTTCGCCTGCAGCTCGTCGTAGGCGTGCAGGTCGGAGGGGTCGGCCATGCCGACCAGCAGCCCGCGGGCGTCCTGCTGCAGCACCAGCGCCCGGTAGCGGCGCGCGAGCGGCTCGGGCAGCAGCTTGATCGCCTCGCGGTCGATGCGTACCTGCTTGAGGTCGACGAACGGCACCTGCAGGTGCTTCGCCAGGAACTCGTGCAGCGCCGCCTCGGACATGAGCCCGAGGTCGCCGAGGACGCGCCCGAGCTTGCGCCCGGTGCGCTTCTGCTCGGCCAGCGCGCTCGCCAGCTGCTCCTCGGTGATCGCGCCCTGCTGGACCAGCAGCTCGCCGAGGCGGATGCGGCGCCGTACGCTCATGGGCGCCGTCATCAGCGTACGCCGGCGGCGGCCTTCGGATCGACCGCCGTGGCGTGCGCCAGCGACTCGTCCGTCAGCGCCTGCCACTGCTCGTCGCTGTCGACCACGATCGGCCGCAGCAGGATCACGAGCTCGGAGCGCACGTCCACGCGCTTCTGGCTCTTGAACAGGTTACCGAGCACCGGGATGTCACCGAGCAGCGGCACGCGGTAGTCCTCGGTGTTGTGGCTCGCGCGCAGCAGGCCGCCGATCACGATCAGCTGGCCGCTCTTGGCCTTGACGATGCTGTCCGACTCGCGCACCTGGCTGTAGGCGAGCGGCAGCGTCTCCTGGCCGTTGGCACCGCCACCGGCGTTGAACTGCAGCACCTTGGTGGTCACGTCGCTGACCGACGGGTGGATGTGCAGGATCACGTCGCGGTCGGCGGCGATCTGCGGCGTCACGTCGAGTGCAACGCCGGAGAAGAACGGCGTCAGGTCGACGTTCAGGTTGGTCGCCGAGGAGGTGCCGACGACGGTGTTGCTCTGCACGCCGGTGACGAAGAATTCGTCGGAGCCCGCCTTGATCACCGCCTTCTGGTTGTTGAGCGTCGAGACGCGCGGGCTGGACAGCACCCGCGTCTTGCCCTGGGTGCCCAGGAGGTCGATGAAGGCGTTGAAATCGGCGGCGTTGATCGCGAGCGAGAATGCGCCGCCGAGCGTGTTCGTGATCGTGCTGGTGACCGGGTTGCCCGGGCCGAGGGTCACCGGCGCCGAGGGCTGGTTGAAGAGGTCCTGGTTGCCGAAGCCCTGCTGCGGGTTGGTCTGGAACCCGGAGAAGGTCTGCCCGCCGCGCCGCCCGATCAGCGCCCAGTTGATGCCGGCCTGGAAGCCGTCTGAGAGCTCGACCTCGACGATCTTGGCCTCGAGGACCACCTGGCGCGTGGCCGTGTCCTGAATCTTCGCCAGGAACTCGGTGACGTCGCGCAGCTCGCGCGGCGAGGCGCGCACCGCGATCACGCCCGACTGCGGGTTGACGACGACCCCGCGGCCGCCGTCCGCCGCCACCATCAGCTTGAGGCTGTTCTCGAGGTCGTGCCAGAAGTCGGAGGCCGAGCGCGTCGAGATGCTGGTGCCGGTGATGTCGGCGACGTTGTTGCCGCGGCCCTCGGCGTTGCGGCCGAACACCGCGCCCGGCGGCTCGCTCAGCTGGTTCTGGGTGGTCGGCATGCCACCGCCCGGCGCGCCCTGCTGGGCCATCGCCATCTGCGGCGAGGCGCCCTGGCTGATCTGGCCGGAGGTGACGCGGGTGCGCGAGGTGCCGCGCCGCTCGAGGTCGAGGTAGTTGACCTGGAATATCCGGGTCTGCAGCGACGGCGGCACGATCACGTAGCCGCTCGGGATGCGCCGGTAGTCGTAGCCGTAGGCCTCGCGCACCGCATCGAGCGCCTCGCCGACGGTCACGTTCTTGAGCCGCACGGTGACGGTGCCGCCGACCCCCGGCTCGAGCATGACGTTGTAGGGCGTGCCGTCGACCAGCCCCTCGAAGAAGGCGCGGGCGGGCGCGTCGGCCACATTGACGTCGAAGCGCGGCTCGTCGGCGGCGACGCCGCAGGCGAGCCCGCACCCGACGAGCAGGCCGGCGAGCGACAGGGGGAATCGGGCGGACATGGTCACTGGCCTCCGTCCGCCGGCCGCGACGCTGCGGCCGGCTTCTTCACGGCATCCGATGCATGGGGCAGGTGCAGCTCGCGCACGGCGCCGGCGCTGCGGTAGCGCACGCCGTCGGCGAGCACGGCCTCGATCTCGAGCGCGCCGAGCCGGT
>JAFEDP010000209.1 GCA_018241545.1 Pseudomonadota bacterium | reverse complement strand
CGGCGGCCGCGCTTGCGGCGGCCGGGGTCGCGGCGGCAGTCGGCGCAGGCCGGATCCGCTTCAGGGCGTCCTCGATCAGGGTCTCGTCGTAGTCGACGGCCGTGATGAGCTCGATGCCGCCATCGATGCGGCGGTTGGAGATGATGACGGCGTCGGGGCCCTGCTCGGCGCGCACGCTCTCCAGGGCCTCCCGCATCGACGTCGCCACGAATCGCTTGATCTTCATTCGTCCTCCCGTCGCCGCTCGGCCGCGCTCAGCGTCCGACCGCCGACACGACCCGGATGCGCCGGTTCTCCGGCACTTCGTTGTAGGCCAGCACGCTCAGGTTCGGGACGCCGTGCCGCAGCAGCCGCGCCAGCCACGGCCGCAGCTTGGGCGTCGTCAGCAGCACCGCCGGTTCGCCGGCCAGTTCCTGGCGCCGCGCGCTGTCGGACAGCGCCTGCACGAGGCGGTCGGCGAGGCCCGGCTCGAAGCCGGGGCCGTCCCCGCCTCCCAGTACCGAGTCGCCGAGCACCTGCTCGAGCTGCGCATCGAGCGTGATCACCGGCAGCTCCTGCCGCAGGCCCGTGATCGCCTGCACGATCGAGCGGCCGAGCGCGACGCGCACCGCGGCCACCAGCTGCGCCGGGTCCTGGGTACGCGGGGCGTTCTCCGCCAGCGTCTCGGCGATCACGCGGAAGTTGCGGATCGGCACGCGCTCGAGCAGCAGGTTCTGCAGCACCTTGACCACGACGCTCATGGGCAGCGCCTTGGGCACCAGCTCCTCGACGAGCTTCGGCGCGACCTTCTGCAGGCGGTTCAGGATCTGCTGGACCTCCTCGTGGCCGAGCAGCTCGTGGCCGTGCGCCTGCAGCAGCTGCGACAGGTGCGTCGCGATCACGGTGCCGCCGTCGACCACCGTGTAGCCCTGCGTCTGGGCCTGCTCGCGCCGTGCGCGCTCGATCCACACCGCGTCGAGCCCGAACGCGGGGTCCTTGGTGGCGATGCCGGGCACCGGGCCGGCCACGGTGCCCGGATTGATCGCGAGGTCGCGGTCCGGGAACACCTCGGCCTCGCCGACCGGCACGCCCTGGACGGTGATGCGGTAGCTGTTCGGCCCGAGGTCGAGGTTGTCGCGGATGTGCACCGCCGGAACCAGGAAGCCCAGCTCCTCGGAGAGCTTCTTGCGCACGCCCTTGATGCGGCCCATCAGCTCGCCGCCCTGCGCCTTGTCGACCAGCGGGATGAGCCGGTAGCCGACCTCGAGGCCGATCGCATCGACCGCCTCGACGTCGTCCCAGGACAGCTCGCGCTGCTCGGCCGGCGTCGCCGGCTGCGCGGCGGCGGCCGCCTCGGGCGCGGGGGCGAGCGCCGCCTCGTCGGCCTTGCGCTTCAGCACCCAGGCGCCGCCGCCGGCCGCGGCCGCCATCGCCAGGAACGCCAGGTTCGGCATTCCCGGGATGAGGCCCATGAGCCCGAGGATGCCCGCCGCCACGGCCAGCGCCTTCGGCTGGCCCAGCATCTGCCGCGCCACCTGCTGGCTCATGTCGGAGGAGCGCGACATGCGCGTGACGATGATCGCGACCGCTACCGACAGCAGCAGCGCCGGGATCTGCGCCACCAGGCCGTCGCCGATCGTCAGCAGCACGTAGGTGCGCCCGGCTGCGCCGAAGTCGAGCCCGTGCTGCAGCGTGCCCACCGCGAGCCCGCCGAAGATGTTGATGAATACCACCAGGATGCCGGCGATCGCGTCGCCGCGCACGAACTTGGACGCGCCGTCCATCGCGCCGTAGAAGTCCGCCTCCTCGCGGACCTCCTGCCGCCGCAGCGTCGCCTCGGCCTGGGAGATGATGCCGGCGTTGAGATCGGCGTCGATCGCCATCTGCTTGCCGGGCATCGCGTCCAGGGTGAAGCGCGCGGTGACCTCCGAGACGCGCCCGGCGCCCTTGGTTACCACCATGAAGTTGATGATCACGAGGATCGCGAACACCACCAGGCCGACCGCGTAGTTGCCGCCGATCACGAACGAGCCGAAGGCGTGGATGACCTGGCCCGCCGCCGCGGGCCCGGTGTGCCCATCGAGCAGCACGACGCGCGTCGAGGCGACGTTCAGCGCGAGGCGCAGCAACGTCGCCGCGAGCAGCACCGTCGGGAACACCGCGAAGTCGAGCGGCCGGCGCACGTAGATGACGGCCAGGATCACGACCAGCGACAGCGCGATGTTGAAGGTGAAGAACAGGTCGAGCAGCAGCGGCGGCAGCGGCAGCACGATCATGGCCAGCATGATCAGCAGCAGCACCGGCACCGCGAGGCCCTGGCGGCCGAATTCCATCAGGGTGTCGCTGATCGGCCGCGCGCTCACTCGGCACCCCCGCTACGGTCGAAGCGCTCACGCAGCGCCGGGTCGACCTCCGGAACCGGTCGGCGCAGCCGCGCCGCGCGCTGCGCGGAGAGCGTCTTGACCTGATAGAGATACGACAGCACCTGCGCGACCGCGAGGTACAGCCCGGAGGGGATCTCGCGACCGACTTCGGTGCTGCCGTACAGCACGCGCGCCAGCACCGGCGCCTCGAACAGCGGCACGCGGTGCTCGTCGGCCAGCCGCCGGATCTCGACCGCCACCAGGTCCCGGCCCTTGGCGACCACCCGCGGTGCCTTCATCCGCGCCGCGTCGTACTTGAGCGCGACCGCGTAGTGCGTCGGGTTCGTGACCACCACGTCCGCGGTCGGCACCGCCTGCATCATGCGGCGCTTGGACATCTTGCGCTGCAGCTCGCGGATGCGCGCCTTGACCTCCGGACGGCCGTCGGTCTCCTTGTACTCCTCGCGGATCTCGTCGCGCGTCATCTTGAGCTGGCGCCGCACCATCCACCACTGCAGCGGCGCATCCACCGCCGCGACGACCACGAGGCCGAGGCTCATCAGCAGCATCGCGAGCGCCAGCAGGTGCACGGCGCGTCCCATGCCCGGGACGGCCGGCATCGCGCCGAGCGCCGTTGCATCGCGCGCCAGCCACAGCCCGACCCAGGTCGCGACCGCGCCGACCACCGCCAGCTTCAGCAGCGCCTTGACGAGCTCCGTCAGGCCGCCGACGCCGAAGACGCGACCCAGTCCGGTGACCGGGTTCAGGCGATTGAAGTCGGGCGCCATCGCCTCGGCGCTGAACACCCAGCCGCCCAGCGCGAGCGGCGCGATGACGGCGGCGGCCGCCACGGCGGCGAAGAACGGCAGCAGGATCGTGATCGCCTCGACCGCCGCAACGCCGAGACCGTGTGCCATCAGTGACGGGTCCTGCAAGGTGTCGCGGTCGAAGCTCAGTCCGCGCTGCAGCAGCCGGCCGAAGCCGGTCGCCAGCCCACCGCCGCCCAGCAGCAGCGCGCCGCTGCCGACGATCATCACCGCAGCGCTGCCGAGCTCGCGCGAGCGCGGCACCTGGCCCCGATCGCGCGCCTCCTGCAGCCGCTTCGGGGTCGGCTGTTCGGTCTTTTCGGCGTCGCTGTCGTCGGCGGCCATGGTGCTCTCAGTGCGTCCCGACCAGACGGCCGGCCGTATCGAGCGCCTCGAGGAACAGCCGCTCGAGGCTGCCGCGCAGGGCCGGCAGGCTCAGCATCAGCATCGCGAAGCCGAGCAGCATGCTGATCGGGAAGCCGACCGCGAACAGGTTCAGCTGCGGCGCCGCGCGGCTGACGATGCCGAGCGCGAGGTTCACGAGCACAAGGCCCACCACGGCCGGCAGCGCGATCAGGGTGCCGGCCTCGAAGATCTTGCCGCCCCAGCGCGCCAGCGCGAGGAACGCGTCGGGACCGAGCGTCGCCGGGCCGGGTGGCAGCACGCGCACGCTGTCTGCCAGCACCCCGAGCAGCGCCAGGTGCGCATCGAGCGACAGAAACAGCAGCGTGCCGAGGATCAGGTAGAACTGCCCCACGACCGCCGTGCTGGCGCCGCGGTTCGGGTCGATGAGGGTCGCGAAGCCGAGCCCCATGGTGGTCGCGACCACCTGCCCGGCGAGCACCAGCGCGTCGAACACCACCTGCACGACGAAGGCGATCGCGACGCCGATCAGCAGCTGTTGTGCCGCGGTCAGCAGCGCTGTGGCCGAGATCGGGTCGATCGGATCGGTGCGCGGCGACAGCGGCGCGAGTATCAGCGTCAGCGCCAGCGCGAAGGTCAGCTTGATGCGGCGCGGGACCAGTGCGGCGCCAAAGGTCGGCGCCAGCAGCATGAAGCCGGTGACCCGCAGGAACGCCCAGGCGTAGGTCTCCAGTTCGGTCAGCAGCCGGGCAAGGTCGATGGTCAGCATGGCCGTCAGCCGATCACCGAGGGGATGCTCTCGAACAGCGCGCGCGTGTAGTCGAGCAGCGTCTGCAGCATCCAGTGCCCGGTGACGAAGATCGTCGCGACCAGCACCAGCAGCTTGGGGATGAACGACAGCGTCATCTCGTTGATCTGGGTCGCCGCCTGCAGCATGCCGATGACGACGCCGGCGACCAGGGCTGCGAGCAGTAGCGGCGCCGAGATCATCGTGGTGATGATCAGGGCCCGCTCGCCGATGGAGATGACGGTCTCGGGGGTCATGGCGGCCTCAGGTGGCGAAGCTCGAGGCGAGCGTGCCCATCAGCAGCGTCCAGCCGTCGACCAGCACGAACAGCATCAGCTTGAACGGCAGCGAGACCAGCATCGGCGAGAGCATCATCATGCCCATCGACATCAGCACGCTCGCCACGACGAGATCGATGATCAGGAACGGGATGAAGATCATGAAGCCGATCTGGAACGCGGTCTTGAGCTCGCTGGTGATGAAGGCCGGCACCAGGACCGTCATCGGCACGGCCTCGGGGCCTGCGAACGGACCCTGTCCCGAGATTCGGCCGAAGCTCGCGAGGTCGCTCTCGCGCGTCTGCTTGAGCATGAACTCCCGTAGCGGCGCGACGGTCTTGGTCAGCGCCGCCTCGCCGGCCAGCTGGCCGTCGAGATAGGGCTTGACGCCGTCGGACCACGCCTGGTTGAGCACCGGGCTCATGACGAACAACGTCATGAAGAGCGAGAGGCCCACGACGACCTGGTTGGGCGGGGTCTGCGGCGTGCCGAGCGCCTGGCGCAGGATCGACAGCACGATCACGATGCGCGTGAACGCCGTCATGCTGAGCAGGATCGCCGGCAGCACCGACAGCAGCGTCATCAGCACCAGGACCTGCACCGTCAGCGAGTAGGTCTGGGTGCCACCCTTCGCTTCGACCGACAGTACCGGCATGCCGCCCGCCTCGGCCGCCGCCGCGAGCAGCGGCATGGCGAGCGCCGCGACGCCGAACAGCAGTGTGAGCACGCGCTTCACGGGCGCCCGGCCCCGCCGATCAGGCTCTTGAGGCGCTCGGCAAACGCGCCGGCCCCGGCCGGCTCGCTCGGCAGCTCGACGAGCCGGTCCAGAAGAGCGAGCGAGCGCACGCCGTCGGCGCCGACGCCGACCAGCGCCTGCGCGTCGCCGACCTTGAGCAGCACGACGCGCTCCTTCGGCCCGACCGGCACGTCGGCGAGGATCCGCAGCGCACTCGAGGCCGCGCGCGGCGTCAGGCGCAGCCGGGTCGCCAGCCACGCGAGCGCGACGATGACGGCCACGATCAGCAGCAGGCTGACCGCGACCTGCGCGAAGCCGCCTGCCGCGCTGGCCGGCGCCC
>JAFEDP010000208.1 GCA_018241545.1 Pseudomonadota bacterium | reverse complement strand
GGCACGCCCTGGGAGCTCGGCCTCGCCGAGACCCACCAGACGCTGCGCATCAACGAGATGCGCCACCGCGTGCGGCTGCAGACCGACGGCGGGCTCAAGACCGGGCTCGACGTCATCAAGGCGGCGATCATCGGCGCGGAGAGCTTCGGCTTCGGGACGGCGCCGATGGTGGCGCTCGGCTGCAAGTACCTGCGCATCTGCCACCTCAACAACTGCGCCACCGGCGTCGCGACCCAGCACGAGGCGCTGCGCAAGCGCTACTTCGTCGGGCTGCCGGAGATGGTGGTGCACTACTTCCGCTTCGTCGCCGAGGAGTGCCGCGAGATCATGGCCGCGCTCGGCGTGCGCCGCCTCGCGGACCTCATCGGCCGCACCGAGTACCTGAGCATCCTGCCGGGCGAGACCTCCAAGCAGCGCAAGCTCGACCTGACGCCGATCCTGTCGACCGCCGGGCTCGCCGCCGACAAGCCGCAGTTCTGCCTCGAGCCGCGCAACGAGCCGTTCGACAAGGGGCTCCTGGCCGAGGGCATGGTCGCCGACATGCTGGGCGCGATCGAGGCCAAGTCCGGCGGCAGCTTCGAGTACCCGGTCAGCAACCGCGACCGCTCGATCGGCGCGCGCGTCTCCGGCGAGATCGCGCGCCGCCACGGCAACCACGGCATGAGCGACCGGCCGATCACGGTGCGCCTGACGGGCTCCGCGGGGCAGAGCTTCGGCGTGTGGAACGCCGGCGGGCTGCACCTGACGCTCGAGGGCGACGCCAACGACTACGTCGGCAAGGGCATGGCGGGCGGGCGCATCGTGCTCAAGGCGCCGCGCGGCTCGGCGTTCCTCGCGCACGAGTCGCCGATCATGGGCAACACCTGCCTGTACGGCGCGACGGGCGGCGAGCTGTACGCGGCCGGCGCCGCCGGCGAGCGCTTCGCGGTCAGGAACTCCGGCGCGCTCGCGGTCATCGAGGGCGCCGGCGACCACTGCTGCGAGTACATGACGGGCGGCGTCGTGTGCGTGCTCGGCCGCGTCGGCCTCAACTTCGGCGCCGGCTTCACCGGCGGCTTCGCCTACGTGCTCGACCTCGACCGCGACTTCGTCGACCGCTACAACCACGAGCTGGTGGACATCCACCGCATCTCGATGGAGGGCATGGAGCAGAACCTGCACCACCTGCGCGGGCTGATCGAGGCGCACGTGCGCGAGAGCGGCAGCCGCTGGGGCGCGGAGATCGTCAACGACTTCCGCACCTTCCTCGGCCGGTTCTGGCTGGTCAAGCCCAAGGCGGCCGCGATCGACACGCTGATCGAGAACCTGCGGAGGGCCGCCTGATGGCCGAGCGCACGCTGCAGTTCCTCGACGTGCCGCGCACGGAGCCCGCCAAGCTTCCGCCGGAGCTGCGCGCGCGCGAGTTCCGCGAGATCTACGCGCCGCTCGAGGCGCCGGCCGCCGCGCAGCAGGCGGGGCGCTGCCTCGCCTGCGGCAACCCGTTCTGCGAGTGGAAGTGCCCGGTGCACAACTACATCCCGAACTGGCTGCGCCTCATCGAGCAAGGCAAGCTGTTCGAGGCCGCGGAGCTGTCGCACCGGACCAACTCGCTGCCCGAGGTGTGCGGGCGGATCTGCCCGCAGGACCGGCTGTGCGAGGGCGCCTGCACGCTCAACGACGGGCTCGGCGCCGTGACCATCGGCGCGATCGAGAAGTACATCACCGACGAGGCGCTCAAGGCCGGCTGGAAGCCGGACCTGTCGCACGTGCGCCCGACGGGCCGGCGCGTGGCGATCGTCGGCGCGGGCCCGGCGGGCCTCGGCTGCGCCGACGTGCTGGTGCGCCACGGCGTCACGCCGGTGGTCTACGACCGCCACCCGCGCATCGGCGGGCTGCTGACCTTCGGCATCCCGGCCTTCAAGCTCGAGAAGGAGGTCGTGGAGCGGCGCCGCGAGCTCATGGAGGAGATGGGCGTCGAGTTCCGGCTCGGCGTCGAGATCGGCCGCGACGTGCCGCTCGAGGCGCTGCTCGCCGAGTACGACGCCGTGTTCCTCGGCCTCGGCACCTACGGCGCGGTCAAGGGCGGGTTCCCGGGCGAGGACCTCCCCGGGGTGGTCGAGGCGCTGCCGTACCTGATCGCCAACATCCGCCAGGCGCTCGGTCTCGGCGGTCCGGCCATCGACCTCGCGGGGAAGCGCGTGGTCGTGCTCGGCGGCGGCGACACCGCGATGGACTGCAACCGCACCGCGGTGCGCCAGGGCGCCGAGAGCGTCGTCTGCACCTACCGGCGCGACGAGGAGAACATGCCCGGCTCGCGGCGCGACTACAAGAACAGCCGCGAGGAGGGCGTACGATTCCTGTTCAACCGCCAGCCGGTGGCGATCGTCGGCGACGGGCGCGTGGCGGGCGTGCGGGTGGTCGAGACTCGCCTCGGCGCGCCCGGCCCGCGCGGCCGGCGCCTCGCCGAGCCCGTGCCCGGCAGCGAGGAGATCATCGAGGCCGACGCGGTCGTGGTCGCGTTCGGCTTCAACCCCGACCCGCCGCCGTGGCTCGAGGCGCACGGCATCCGCCTGCACCCGGACGGACGCGTGCGCGTCTCCGCCGACCCCGCGCGGCCGTTCGCGACCACTCACCCGAAGGTGTTCGCCGGCGGCGACATGGTGCGGGGCAGCGACCTCGTGGTGACCGCGGTGTTCGAGGGCCGCGAGGCGGCGCGCGGCATCCTCGCGGCGCTCGGCCTCCGGACGGCGGCGCGCGCTGCCTGAGGAACAGCCGCGCGAACCAGCCGAATCGTCCGCGGCCGCGCGCGGCTGCGCATGGATCTCCTTTCGTCCCGGGCGCGGGCTGGCGGTGGCGCGCGCGCGCGGTAAGCTGGCAGCGTCGCTGGCACAGGACCGTACCAGCGCATCCGGGGAGCAGGCCATGGACGGTGGAGCCCCGGGACGCCACGGGGGTCGCTTGGACTACTACCAGCTGATCTTCGAGCGCGCGCCGGACCCGACCTTCGTCGTCGATCCTGGCGGGCGCATCGACCGAGCCAACGACCAAGCCGCACGGGTATTCGGCTATGGGGCCGGCGAGCTCGTCGGGCTCAGCGTCGAGGACGTGATCCCGGAGCGCTTCCGCGCGCGCCACGTGGCGCACCGTGCCGCGTTCTGGTCCGGGCCGCGTCTGCGCCCGATGGGCCAGGGGCTCAAGCTCGCGGCGCGCCGCAAGGACGGCAGCGAGTTCCCGGCCGACATCATGCTGAGCCCGATCGCCACCGCGCACGGTCAGCTCGTGCTGGTCGTGGTGCGCGACGTCACCGAGCGCCAGCTCGCCGAGCAACGCCTGCTCGACTCGCTGCGCGAGAAGGAGGCGTTGCTCAAGGAGATCCACCATCGCGTTAAGAACAACCTGGCGGTGATGTCGAGCCTGTTCTACCTCGAGTCGCGCCACACCCAGGACGCCACCACGCTCAAGATCCTGCAGGAGAGCCAGGATCGCGTGCGTGCCATGGCGATGGTGCACGAGGCGCTCTACCAGACCGACAGCCTGGCCGCGGTCGACTTCGCCGAGTACGCCCGTTCGCTGTGCGACCGGCTGCTCGGCACGTACCGGACCGAGGGCGTGGCGGTGCGCCTGTCGAGCGCGCTCGAGCCGGTGCAGGTCACGGTCGAGCAGGCGATCCCGCTCGGCCTGATCCTCAACGAGATGATGACCAACGCGCTCAAGCACGCCTTCGCCGGCCGCCGCGCCGGCGAGGTGCGCCTGCAGCTCGAGCGCGTGTCGCCCTCCGGCTGCGAGCTGAGCCTCCTGGACGACGGCGTCGGCGCCCCGGGGGGCGCGGGCGAGTCTAGCGGCTTCGGCCTGCGCCTGATCCACCTGCTCGCGCGCCAGCTCGGCGGCGAGTTCGAGCTCGTGCCGCTGGCGCGCGGCACGCAGGCCCGCCTGCGGGTACCGGCGCTGACGCCGGCGGTGACCGTCGATGTCGCCTGAGCGCCGCATCCTGATCGTCGAGGACGAGGCGCTGATCGCCGAGGAGCTGCGCGAGCGGCTGCTCGCGGCCGGCTACGCCGTCACCGGCGTCGCCGAGTCCGGCGCCGAGGCCATCGCCGCCGTCGCCGCGGCGCCGCCCGACCTCGTGCTGATGGACGTGCGCCTGAAGGGTCCGATGGACGGCATCGAGGCTGCCGGCGAGATCTATGGCCGCCACCAGGTCCCGGTCGTGTATCTGACGGCGCACTCCGACCAGGCGACGCTGCAGCGCGCGCGCGCGCGCGCGACGTTCGGCTACGTGCTCAAGCCGTTCCAGCTCGGCCCGCTGCTGGTGGCGATTGACGTGGGACTCGAGCGCGCGCGCGTCGAGCGCGAGCTGCGCGAGCACCACCTCGGCTACGAGACGATCCTCGGCGGCCTCACCGAGGCCGTGATCGCCGCCGACGCCACCGGCCGGGTGCGGTTCCTGAACGCCGCCGCGGAGCGGCTGCTAGGGCGCGCCGCGCGCGAGTGCACCGGCGAGGCGCTGGAGCGGCTGGTGGCGATCCGCGACGCCGCGGGCGTGCCGCTGCCGATCGGGACTGCCGCGGCGCTGCTGCGCCGCCCGCTGCGCTTCGAGCGCGAGCACGTGCTCGTGCGCGAGGACGGCGGCCGCGTCGCCGTCGACGGCAGCGCCGCCGCGGTGCGCGACTACGGCGGCCGGGCGGTCGGCATCGCGCTCACGCTCAGCGACGCGACCGGTATGCGGCGCGCGGCCGCGGAGCTCACGGCGCTGACGCACGAGCTGCGGGTCGTGATCGACACCGCGGTCGACGGCGTGCTGATGATCGACGCGCAGGGCGTGGTGCGCCGCTGCAACCCGGCGGCCGGGACCCTGTTCGGCCTGCCGCCCGAGGAACTGGTCGGCCGGCGCGCGCAGACGCTGATCCCGTGGCCGCCGCCGCCGCGCGCGCCCTGGCGCTGGCGCGGCACGGGCGCGGCGCCGGTCACCGGCTTCGCGCCGGTGCCGGCGACCGCGCACCATCGCGACGGGGCGGCGATCCCGGTGGAGCTGTCGGTCGGCGAGGTCGAGCACCTCGGCGACCGGGTCGCGGTGGTGGTCGTGCACGACGTGTCGGAGCGGCGGGCGCTCGAGACCGCCTACTCAGACGCGGCGCGCGACGAGCGGGCGCGGATCGCGCAGGACCTGCACGACAGCCTCGGCCAGGAGCTGACCGGCATCGCGCTGCTGCTGTCGGCGCTGGAGCGCGCGGCGCTCGAGCGCGGCCTCGCCAATGGCAGCGACATCGGCCACGTGCGCGACCTCGCGACCCACACGATCGCCACCTGCCGCGCGCTGGCGCGCGGCTTGCTGCCGGTCGAGCACGCCCCGGGCGGGCTGGCCGGGGGCCTGCGCGAGCTCGTGCGCCGCCTCGGCGAGCTGCACGGGCCGCCGATCCACTTCGCGCTGATCGAGCGGGCGACGCTCGGCCTCTCGGCGTCGGTGACCGACCACCTCTACCGGATCGCGCAGGAGGCCCTGACCAACGCCCTGAAGCACGCCCAGGCGCAGGCGATCAACGTCACGCTCGAGGTCGCGCCGCAGGCGGTGGTGCTGCGGGTCTGCGACGACGGGCGCGGGCTCGCCGCCCCGGCCGCCGAGGGCCTCGGCTTCAAGACCATGCGCTACCGGGCCGACCTGATCGGGGCGCAACTGCTGATCCAGCCCAACGACGACC
>JAFEDP010000207.1 GCA_018241545.1 Pseudomonadota bacterium | reverse complement strand
CGCGCGCGCCGCGGCCCCTGCGACGAGCAGCGCGAGGGCCGCGGGCCACAGGCGGGCGAGCACGGCAGGGCGGACAGGAGCGTTCATGGCCCCAATGCTTTGCACGTTGCGTGCCAGCGCGGCCGCGACGCGCAAGCTACTCAGCGGGCTGCGTTTTCCGGGGTCGGGCGCGGCTGATCGGGGGCGGCGCCGTCGGCCCCGCAGCGCCTGCGCGTCAAAAGTCCGGCGCGGCCAGCGCGTGCGGAGCGGCCAAGTCTTGCCGCCTCGCCGCCCGCCGGTGGCTCGCCGTTGCCGCTTCGGGTCCGTCCGCGCGTGATCCGGCCCGCAAAACGGCCCGCATCCGGGCTGGCACGGGTCTTGCTTTATCTCCGGCGGCCACCGACCGCGAGACCGCCACGATGATCGACAACCTCTTCGGCATTCACGAGCGCGCGCTGTACGCCGCCGCGGACCGCGTCAGCGTGCTCGCGACCAATCTCGCCAATGCCGACACCCCGAACTACAAGGCGCGCGACTACGACTTCGCGGCGGTGCTCGCCGGCACCAGCGAGGCCGGTGGCATCGCGCTGACCCGCACCCACGCCGGCCACCTGCCGCCCGCCGGCGGCGGCTCGCTCGGCGCCGAGCTCAAGTACCGGATTCCGTACCAGCCCTCGCTCGACGGCAACACCGTCGAGGCGCCGGTCGAGCAGGCGAAGTTCGCGGAGAACGCGATGCGCTTCCAGACCAGCCTCGACTTCATCAACCGCCGGATCGCCACGCTGATGACGGCGATCACCGGCCAGTAGCCCCCGGACCCGGACACCCACCATGTCAATGCTCGGCATCTTCGACATTTCCGGCTCGGCGATGAACGCCGAGTCGATGCGGCTCAACGTCACCGCCTCGAACCTCGCCAACGCCGACTCGGTCGCGACCAGCCCGCAGACGGCGTACCGCGCCCGTCACCCGGTGTTCGCGACCCAGCTGCGCGAGTTCTCCGCCAATCCGGAGGCCGACGAGCCGGGCGTGGGGGTGCGCGTGCTCGACGTCATCCAGTCGACCGCCGCGCCCGCCAAGCGCTACCAGCCGGACCATCCGCTCGCGGATCCGACCGGCTACGTCTACAGCTCCAACGTCAACCCGGTCGAGGAGCTCACCAACATGATCTCGGCCTCGCGCTCGTTCCAGAGCCAGGTCGAGGTCATGACGACCGCCCGCGAGCTCGTGCTCAAGACCCTGTCGCTCGGCCACTAGGAGTAAGCCGCGATGTCCACCTCCAGCGTCCTTCCGGCGTCGGTCCTGGCGCTCCTCAACGGCACGTCCGGTTCGAGCGCGAGCAGTGCGAGCGGCGCGAGCGCCGCGACCGGCTCGGTCGGCGGCAGCACGGGCGGCGGCTCGCTGAGCCAGCTCGACTTCCTGAACCTCATGATGCAGCAGCTCAAGAACCAGGACCCCACCAAGCCGATGGACCAGTCGGCGATCATGGGCCAGCTGGCGCAGTTCGGCACCGTCACCGGGATCAACCAGCTCAACACCTCGTTCTCGAACCTGTCGGCGCAGCTGGTCTCGAACCAGGCGCTGCAGGCCTCGAGCCTGCTGGGCCACAACGTGCTGGTGCCGGGCTCCACGGCGCCGCTCGCCGCCGGCGGCACGGTCGCGGGCGGGGTCACGGTGCCGGCGAACGCCAACAACGTCACGGTCCAGGTCGTCGACGCCTCCGGCGCCGTGGTGCGCACGATCGCGCTCGGCAGCCCGGCGGCGGGCGTCGCCAACTTCACCTGGGACGGCAAGACCGACGCGGGCCAGGCGGCGGCGGCCGGCACCTACGGCATCGTCGCGGCCGCCAACGTCAGCGGCCAGGGCCAGCAGCTCGCGACCCTGGTGTCGGCCCCGGTCACCAGCATCACCCTGAACGGCTCGGGCGGCGGCCTGACGCTGCACCTCGCCGGCCTCGGCGACGTGCCGTTCAGCTCGGTCCAGCAGATCAACTGAGGCGCCGCGCGCCCACCCACACTGCCAGCGGAGTCAAACCATGCCCTTTCGCGTATCGCTCTCCGGCCTCGACGCCACCTCCAGCGCCCTCGACGTCGTCGCCAACAACATCGCCAACTCCAACACCACCGGCTTCAAGACCTCGCGCGTCAACTTCGCCGACGTCTACGCCACCGGCTCGCTGAACCTCAGCTCGCTGCAGACGGGTGAGGGCGTGACGGTCGCGAGCATCGACCAGCAGTTCACGCAGGGCAACATCACCCAGACCGGCAACAACCTCGACCTTGCGATCAGCGGCCAGGGCTTCTTCACGCTGCACGACGCGAGCGGCTACTACTACACGCGCAACGGCACGTTCAGCGTCGACCGCACCGGCTACGTGGTCAACAGCCAGAACCAGCGCCTGCAGGTCTACCCGGCGCTGCCGAACGGCACCTTCAACACCGGCGCGCTGCAGGACCTGCAGCTCAACACCTCGCAGAGCGCGCCCCAGGCGACCGCCAACATCGCCGGCAACCTCAACCTGCCGGCCAACGCCCCGGTGCCGACCGACGCCGCCTTCAGCCCGACCGACCCGCTGAGCTACAACAACACGACCTCGACCGCCGTGTACGACTCGCTCGGCTACCAGCACACGGCGAGCTTCTACTTCATCAAGCAGCCCGGTGCCAACGCCTGGAACGTCGCCATGACGGTCGACGGCACCCAGGTCGGCGGCCAGATCCCGCTGCAGTTCGACTCCGCCGGCAACATCCAGATCCCGCCGTCGCCGGTCAACGCCAGCTACAACTTCGGCAGCTACACGCCGTCCACCGGCGCCTCGGCGATGAACCTGACGGTGGACCTCACCGGCTCGACCCAGTACGGCAACCAGTTCGCGGTCAACACCGTGACGCAGGACGGCTACTCGACCGGCCAGCTGACGACGATCAACGTCGACAACACCGGCGTCGTCTCGGCCAAGTACACCAACGGTCGCTCGCTGACCCTCGGCCAGCTGTCGATCTCGAACTTCCCGAACCCGCAGGGCCTCGCGCCGCTCGGCCACTCGAACTGGTCCGAGACCTTCTCCTCGGGCAACGTGATCCGCGGTACCGCGGGCTCCTCCAACATCGGCCTGATCCAGTCGGGCGCGCTCGAGACCTCGAACGTGGACCTGACCAAGGAGCTCGTCGACATGATCACCGCGCAGCGCGCCTTCCAGGCCAACGCGCAGATGATCACGACCGACGACCAGATCACGCAGACGATCCTGCAGATCCGCTGAGCCTGACACCGGACGCCGAGGAACCTCCCGATGGACCGCTCGCTGTACGTAGGCATGACCGGGGCGTCGCAGATCATGGCGGCGCAGGCGGTCATGGCGCAGAACCTGGCCAACGTCAGTACCAACGGCTTCCGTGCGGACCTGCACGCGATGTCGGCGGTGCCGATCGTGGGGCCGGGCTTCGGCACGCGCGTCAACGCCGTGGCCGACTCGTCGGGCTTCTCGACCGAGCAGGGTGCGCTGAGCCAGACGGGCGCGCCGCTCGACGTCGCGGTGCTCGGCAAGGGCTGGCTCGCGGTGCAGGCCAAGGACGGCAGCGAGGCCTACACCCGCGCCGGCGACCTGCACCTGGACCCGGACGGCGTGCTGATGACCGCCACCGGCCTGCCGGTGCTCGGCGACGGCGGCCCGATCACCGTGCCGCTCGCCGACACCGTCTCGATCGGCAGCGACGGGACGATCACGATCGTGCCGCAGGGCATCGGCGCCAAGGGCGCGAGCGCGATCGGACGCCTGAAGCTCGTCAACCCGCCGGAGGCCTCGCTCGTCAAGGGCGTCGACGGCCTGATCCGCACCCGCGACGGCCAGCCGGCGCCGGCCGACGCCGCCGTGCAGGTGCAGTCGGGCGCGATCGAGGCGAGCAACGTCAACGCCCCGCGCGCGCTCGTCGAGATGATCGAGCTGGCGCGGCTCTTCGACATGAACACCCGGCTGATGAGCACGGTCGACCAGAACGGCGCCGCGGCCCAGAAGCTGCTGTCCGCGGCCTGAGCCCGGCAGCGCAACCAGACAGAGGCACCCCGAGATGACACCAGCACTGTGGGCAGCGAAGACCGGCCTCGACGCGCAGGACACGCGCATGGCCGTGATCTCCAACAACATCGCCAACGTCAACACCACCGGCTACAAGCAGAGCCGCGGCGTGTTCCAGGACCTGATCTACCAGAACGTGCACCAGGTCGGCGCGCAGAGCACGCAGGACACGCAGCTGCCCTCCGGCATGTACCTGGGCACCGGCGTGCGCGTGGTCGCGACCGAGAAGGTGTTCACGCAGGGCAGCCTCACCAACACCAACAACTCGCTCGACGTCGCCATTCAGGGCAACGGCTTCTTCCAGGTGCTGATGCCCGACGGCACGCTCGCCTACACCCGCGACGGCACGTTCCAGATGAACTCGCAGGGCCAGGTCGTCACCAGCGCCGGCTACCAGCTGCAGCCGCCGATCACGATCCCGCAGAACGCGATCTCGGTGACGATCGGCACCGACGGCACGGTCAGCACGCTGGTGCCGGGGTCGACCGCGCCGACCACCGTCGGCCAGATCCAGCTGGTGGGCTTCGCCAACAACGCCGGCCTCGAGCCGCGCGGCCAGAACCTCCTGGCCGAGTCGGCCGCGAGCGGCACGCCGCAGGTCGGCACGCCTGGCCTGAACGGCCTCGGCACGCTGCTGCAGGGCAACCTCGAGGGCTCGAACGTCAACGTGGTGCAGGAGCTCGTCTCGATGATCGAGACGCAGCGCGCCTACGAGATGAACTCGAAGTCGATCGAGACTACGAACCAGATGCTCAACTACCTGACGACCAACCTGTGAGGCGCGCGGCCATGGCCATCGGACGCATACTGGGCGCCGGCGCCGTGCTGCTGGCGCTCGCCGGCTGCGGCGCAGGCCTCGTCGGCAACGCCAAGCTGCCGCCGGCGGCCGAGGGCGCGGCCTACCGCGCGGCGCAGCAGGTGGTGCCGCCGACGGGCGGGGCGATCTACCAGCCGGTGAAGGCGGTGTCGTTCTTCGAGGACCCGCGCGGCTACCGCGTCGGCGACCTCATCACGATCCGCCTCAACGAGGCCTTCAACGCCTCCAAGACCGCCAGCACCCAGACCCAGAAGGACAACTCGACGGTGCTGTCGGCGCCGGTGTTCGCCGGCAAGCTCCCGCTCAACGGCGACACCTCGCTCGCCGCCAAGCGCGCCTTCACCGGCAACGGTACCGCGACCCAGCAGAACGCCCTCACCGGCAGCATCACCGCGGTGGTCACCGAGGTGCTGCCGAACGGCAACCTGCTGATCTCGGGCGAGAAGGCGCTGCAGCTCAACCAGGGCGAGGAGTACGTCAAGGTGCAGGGCGTGGTGCGGCTCGTCGACCTGCAGCCGGACAACTCGATCACCTCCGACCGCATCGCCGACGCGCGCATCAGCTACAACGGCAAGGGCGTCATCGACGGCGCCAACAAGCAGGGCTGGCTGGGGCGCTTCTTCAGCTCGCCGCTGTCGCCGTTCTGAGGCCGCCATGCGTACCCTTGCCAGCCGGCTCTCCGCCCTCGCCCTCGGTCTCCTCGCTGCTGCGGCCGCCTGCGCCACCGGCGCCGCCACGCAGCGCGTCAAGGACCTCGCGTCGGTCGAGGGCGTGCGCGCCAACCAGCTGATCGGCTACGGCCTCGTCGTGGGCCTC